>NZ_JAVRCK010000187.1:0-5018 GCF_034530815.1 Nostoc sp. DedSLP03 | reverse complement strand
ATGCACCCATCTATAAGTTTGACGTAGTTTGGCGCATCTTCATACAGAATTGGTATTAGCGTCCATCAATGGAGCTACGGTAGATTGATTTCTATCGTTCAAAGTCAAGTGGCTAAAACCGGAATTGTCATAGAGGAGTCAAAACAGCCGATTCGAGGTAGTTCACAGGAGAAAGCGAAAGAATTAGCGATCGCTGCTTACTATTCCCGCAAAATAAACTGATTGACAAAACACTGAACCTTGACAATAAAATAAGAAAATTCAACAGCGCCGCAGTTCATGCTTGTTACAAGCCTCTGTGCTGTGTAAATTTGGGTTAGTTTGACTGCTGTTAAACAACAGTCTTGCTTTCTGACCCTGGTAGCTGCCCACCTTGATGCTGCTATCCCTTGGGATAGGAATTAGGTGCGCCCCCAGTAATAGAGGTGCGGGTTTACCGCAGTGGTGGCTACTGAATCACCTCCGACCAAGGAGGAACCCACCTTAATTATTTTTTGGCATGGTAAAGCGGGGGCGATTTCCCAGGGACTCCTGCCAAAACTTTAAATCGCTTGTTTAATAAGGTTTATAGCCTTTAGTGTGTCAGTTGATTTCTTTTTTAAGTATTAACTGACGGGCGATTTTGGGAAACGTGACAAAAATGCCTTCATAACTATTGTTAAATCAAGGGTTTGAAGCGCAGAGTTTCAACACCCCTCCCAGCTAGAGGCGAGTTGAAAGAAGCCGCTATTCCATTCTTGTCTTTGCTCTTGGGGTTTCAACACCCCTCCCAGCTAGAGGCGGGTTGAAAGCAGCAAAATCATGCTTGGTCGCTGGTTCGCCAAGCGGTTTCAACACCCCTCCCAGCTAGAGGCGGGTTGAAAGCATCCTATAATATTGCGATTAATATTGCGATCGCATTTACTAAATTCGGTTTCAACACCCCTCCCAGCTAGAGGCGGGTTGAAAGTTTGTTATTTCATTATATTATAGGCAACACAATTTGAAGACAAAAAATTTGTTAAAAATGACATTAATCTGTTAACAGTGACAAATAATTAGTTAATGTACATTATCCATCAAGATTTTGCAGTCCTACTGCAATCTTACTGTGTTTTTCAATTTGCCCCATCACTTGTTTTGCGCGTTGAATAACTACGGCTGGTAAACCTGCCAATCTTCCCGCTTCAATTCCATAAGACTTATCAGCACCTCCTGGTTGAACTTGGTGTAAAAAGATAATTTGGTCGGGTAATTCTTTCACTGTCACTTGATAGTTAGCCACATTCGGGATAATGCTAGCCAGTTCATTTAACTCGTGGTAATGCGTAGCAAAAATTGTCCGCGATCGAATATCCACTGCTATATATTCTGCCACCGCCCAAGCGATGGAAAGACCATCAAATGTTGCTGTCCCGCGACCAATTTCATCTAATAATACCAACGATCTAGATGTAGCATGATTGAGGATATTTGCCGTTTCATTCATCTCCACCATGAAGGTAGATTGACCAGTCGCTAAATCATCTACTGCACCGACACGGGTGAAAATGCGATCGCATATTCCCAATCTGGCAAATCTCGCGGGTACAAAACTACCAATCTGCGCCATTAACTGAATCAATCCTACCTGACGCAAATAACAACTTTTGCCACTGGCGTTTGGCCCGGTAAGAATAATTAAATCGGGATTGTCATTTGTCTTTTGTCCTACCCTGCGGGAAGCCGCTGGCGCGTCTATGTCATTTGTCATTTGTTCTTGGTCATCTGCTAATGACTCTTGACCTAATTGCGTTGAATTCGGCACAAAGAACCCCGCAGGTAAAGACTGTTCCACCACTGGATGCCGACCATCAACAATGTTAAGCTCCCTCCCTGGCAATATTTCGGGACGACAGTAACCTTGATGTACAGCCAACTCAGCCAAACCACACAAGACATCCGCCGCCGCTACTGCACGAGATAAATTGCGAATTACTTCCGCCTCTTGTGCTACTTCTTCTCGCAACGCTGTAAAAATCTCATATTCCAACTGATTTAAATCTTCTCGCGCCGTCAAAATCCGAGCTTCCCGTTCCTTTAAATCGGGGGTGATGTAACGTTCCTCATTGGTCAGAGTTTGCTTGCGAATATAATTAGCGGGTACTTGGTCGGCTTTGGTGCGAGAAATACTGATGTAATAACCAAAGGTTTTGTTAAATCCTACCTTGAGGGTGGAAATTCCTGTCTTAGCTCTTTCATCAACTTCCAAATTGGCAATCCATTGCTGGTCTGCTTCTACAGTCGCCTTCCTTTCATCCAATAAGGGATTTACACTAGGGCGAATCAATCCACCTTCTTTAATTAGTATAGGTGGCGACTCTACAAGATGTGCGTGTAACTTTTGTGCTAATTCTTCCAACACACTTGGGACTTTCTGCAAAGCTTTGAGAAATGGAGAACGCGTCTCAACTACTAAGTTGGCTAATTCCGGTAAACGTGAGAGGGAATCTGCCAAAGCTACTAAATCTCTAGCATTCGCTGTACCAGAACCCGCCCTTCCTGTGAGGCGTTCTAGATCGTAAATTTGCTTTAACAAATGCCGCAAATCTTGACGCAGGGGCGTATTTTCCATCAATTCTTGGATGGTATCAAGACGTGCCCGAATGCCTTTAATATCGAGTAATGGTTGCAACAACCACCGCCGCAAAGCACGCCCACCCATTGCTGTACTCGTTTTATCTAACGCCCAAAGTAGGGAACCGTGAAAAGTGCCATCCCGGACGGTTTGGGTAATTTCTAAGTTACGGCGGGTTTGATTGTCAACAATTAGGTAGTCGGTGACAGTGTAGCTGCGGAGTCTTTGAAGAGTGACAGGGTTTTCTTTTTGAGTATCTTCCAGGTATTCCAGAAGACCGCCAGCCGCACGGACGGCGAGAGGAAGACGATCGCAACCGAGTCCTTCGAGCGATCGCACCTTAAATTTCTGCAATAATCTCGGTTTAGCTTCTCCTTGAGAAAAGGGAAGTTGCGATCGCAAACTATAACAAAATGATGGTGGCAAACACTCAGGAAGATGCGGCGAAGTTTCTCCCGGACGCAGCAAACTACCCAAATCAGGCGCATTTGTCGGAACTAACACCTCTGAAGGTTGCAAGCGCATTAATTCTTGGGTCAAATGTTCTAAATCGCTATCTTGAGTGGTGAGAAATTCTCCTGTAGAGATGTCTGCATAAGCTAAACCCCAATGATTTGCGGCAATTACTACTGCTGCTAAGTAATTATTGCGACTGGATTTGAGCATTCCTTCTTCTAGCAAAGTTCCAGGTGTCAGAATGCGCGTTACTTCCCGCCGCACCAATCTCCCCGCAGCTTCAGAAGCATCTTCAACTTGGTCGCAAATTACTACTGCATAGCCTTTTTCTACTAGCATTGTCGCATAGCGTTCCCAAGCGTGATGCGGAACACCAGACATCGCCACCCGTCCTTGTTCCCCAGCTTGCTTACTAGTGAGAACTAATTCTAATTCTTGCGCTATTTTTACTGCATCTTGGAAATAGCATTCAAAGAAATCTCCTACCCGATACAGCAATACCGCGTGAGGATATTTATCCTTTGTCTCGACATAATGCAAGTACATTTGACTTAACTTACTGCGATCCACCTGTAGATGGTCAGAAATAAAAGTACTTGCATCGGGCTTGGTAGATGGAGTTTCGGAGTGAGAGGCAGTCATAGATGCTATCGAGTTATGCACGGAAATTCCCCAAGATCCGATGATAACGTGATGTGAAAGTTGAATGGCGATCGCTCAAGGATATTTTACCTTTATCTGAAAAATGTTTTTTTTGATACAATGCAAAATTCCCAACTTCTTCATGAAGTCGGGAATCTGAACAACTAAATTCAAACAAAATTATTTCATCTTCTAAATTAGCAACCCCAAATTAAAGATGGTAAATGACTGATACCAATTTGAAAAATGATTGCGACAGATGGAAAACTGAAACACTTATCCAATGGAGATTTCACAATCCAAAATCTAAAATCGTTCGACTGAGCGGCTTGCCTTGAGCGAAGTCGAAAGGAGCCGAAGTCTAAAATCCAAAATGGTATGAGGTTGCAAGTCAAAAAATATTACTCCTCTTCTTCCTCTTCTTCGTCTTCTTCTCCAAACACTGCGTCTATAAGTTCTTGTGCGCGTTCGTCTGAAATATTTAAGGCTTCTTGAAGTTCAGAGATATAATCTTGTTCGTTTTCGGGTACTTCTTCGTCAATCCCTACTACTAAGATAGCTGTAATGTATGCAGCTTCGCGATAATTTCTATTGGGTAAGGATTCGATAGACTGGGCGATTAAATCTTCTGGTTCTTCTTCTTCAATCAAGCTGACGACTTTTTCGGTCAATTCTTCAAAGTCTTCTTCAGAGTAATCTTCAAATAAGTCAACCCGACCGAGAAATTCACTCAAAGCATATTCTTCTGTGGAAGAAATACCCTCACCATCAGCCGCAGCGGAAAACAACCCAAGAATTGCGATCGCCACTTCTGGTTCTAGAGCAACTGAACTAACACTACGGCCTTTGGGCAACTTGCGTTTAGACATAATTATCCTCTAAAAGTTACGTGATATTTCAGGAAGTCATATTTTGCGGTTTATCATGCTTCCTCGATTTATGATTCCCAAAAGAATGCAAAAATATACATTGGGATAAATCTTTTTTTCATAAAAAATACGCAGAGAGTATATTCATCTGCGTATAAAAACGGTTAAGTTTCCTTAAGCGATAAGATTTTTAGTACTTGTGTACGCTGCGTAGCCTACAAACCAGGGTTTTACCCCACCCTAACCCTCCCCTTATAAAGGGGAGGGAACTAGATTTCTTTTTTCCCCCCTTTATAAGGGGGGATTAAGGGGGGTAATTCGACTTGTGTGTACACATAATGTTATTTTGGCGTACGCAATTGCTGATTTGGCGTACGCAATTGCTGATTTAGCGAACGCAATTGCTGATTTGGAGTTCGCAATTGCTGATTTGGAGTTCGCAATTGCTGATTTGG
>NZ_JAVRCK010000186.1:0-5091 GCF_034530815.1 Nostoc sp. DedSLP03 | reverse complement strand
CTTTCCTTCTACATTTTCTCAGAAATGGTAAATCTTCCAAAACTGGATGCTCCCGAGGTAACTTTTTGGGCAATATGAAAAGCAGAGATATATGAAAGTTGCAGACTACCTCCAAAATCATCTTCTATGCAATTTCTCAATCCCAAAAATAAATAATTTTTAGTTTCTGGATCTAATTTTATGTATGGCGAGTAAGTGTTCAAAAGTGTTAAATATTCATCGACAGTGTAGGTTACTTCTGAGATAACTTGTCCTGTTCTCAAGTTTTTGAATTGCCCCGAATCAATAGGCATATTTCCTAATTGTCTCAAGATATATTATTGAGTTTTTTGGTCTTCATATCGGTCAAGAGATGGAGTATATAGTTGATAGACTTGTGATAAACTTTGGTATATTTCGTAGCTGGGTTGAAGTTCCTTATTCCATAATAAAATTAGGTAGCCATTCTCTTTTAGGGCATTTGCAGCTTTTGGATATCCAACTTCTGGTGATATCCAATGAAAAGAACTGGCTGCTAAAATGGCATCAAATTCAAGTGGCTTGAGTTCCCACTCTTCAAAGGATGTGTTCTGTATCTCTACATTGGAATATGATTGACAATTTTGTTGAGCTAACCTGAAAAAATCTGGATTGGGTTCTAAGCAGATTATAGAACAACCCAATTGAGCGATGCCTACGGCGGGCTTTGCCAACGCTACTGTTGCAGTTCCAGGCCCACATCCCACTTCTAGAATTTTTGAATCAGTGGAGAGTTGAGCAAGTTCCACTACTTGGTGAATCAAATCTTGAGGATAGCGTGGTCTTGCTTGATTGTAAGCTTCTGGGGCTGGAGAATACCAATGTTTGCGCTGTTCTAGGTCTGTGCTGGAGTAGCTGATTATTGTTTGTTTTAAATCTTTCATAATCTATTCAATTCCTGCAAAGAGCGTAAAACTTTGTCTATCGTAGCTTTTACTAGCTCAATTTCTAGTTTTATGAAAAGCTCGGCGTCTGCGCCCATTTTCAAATTGAGGTTTTCGCAACGGTACTACCTCAGCTTCACTACTCTCACGTGCTACCCGAATCAGCAACCCAGCAGCTATTAAGCTGGCAATCATAGAATTACCACCATAACTAAACATGGGTAAAGGTAAGCCAGTAGTCGGTAGAGAACCTGTAGCAACACCGATGTGGAGCAATGATTGTCCCACCATCAAAGTGGTCACACCGATCGCTACCAATCGATGTATTATATTTTTAGCCTTCAGCGCCACAACTAATCCGAGAGTAGCGAATGTAGCTAAAAGTACCAACAACACCATACTGCCAACAAAGCCAAACTCTTCAGCGAACACCGCAAAAATAAAATCGGTATCTTGAATTGGTAAATAAAACAGCTTTTGTTGAGAAAGCCCATATCCAGCTCCCCAAGTTTTCCCAGAACCCACAGCTAGCAGACTTTGCACCAACTGGTAGCCATCTCCTGTAGCATCCGCCCAAGGATTGAGGAATGACATCACCCGCTTACGCTGATACTCTTTAATACTAATACTGAGTATTGCCAACATCACGCCACCAATTGCTGTTCCTCCCAAGTATTTGTAGGGTAAGCCAGCTGCAAGAGCAATTAGCCAGATAGTCATGCCGCAAAGTGCCGTTGTACTCAAGTTAGGCTGGGCAAGAATTCCTAAAAGTACCAAACCAAATACGCCTAACCAAGCGAAGCGAATGCGCCAACTAATTCGTTCCCATTGACCAAAAAGCCGCGCACTTTGCAGCACCAAAAAGGGTTTAATTAGTTCTGAGGGTTGAATCGGAATTGGGCCGATCGCAATCCAACGCGCTGCATCAAAAGCTTTTCTTCCCAATCCTGGGATCAGTGTGACAAAAATTAACCCCAAAAACAGCAATAAAAACCAATGGGATAGTCCCAAAATTTTCTGCAACGGCGAATTAACAATAATATTGAATCCGATTAAGGAAACTAAGACCCAAAGCAGTTGACGTTTAAAGTAGTACAAACCATCATTATGACGAGCATCAGCAACAGGATATGATGCTGAAAATAGCATGATCAAGCCGACGAACAGCCAAATCAACGTTAACCAGCGCAACAATCGCGCTTCTAATGCCCAGTTGGAAACTGAACTATCAAAAATTGGAATCAGGCGGCGTAGATTCACGATCGGTACAGGTAAAAAGTTAGAAATTAGGAGTTAAAAATAAAACTCATAAATCATAACTTATAACTCATAAGTAGGCTTTACAACCATAAGAGACCATTTATAAAGTAAATCTTTAGATGACTATAGGAATCCGCTTTGATTCGGAGAAATTATTTGCGTAGAGAGGAAACTCTTAACAGGGAATAGGGAACAGGGAACAGGGAAGAAAGAATAAATGTATACTAAGTTTTTTTCACGCAATCAAATACGAGTCCTATAGACGACGTAACATAATACGTTTCTCATTATCTCCTTGATTAAGCAATGTCTACGACGGGCTGCATCAACGCTTACTATACCCCTAGCCCAAAGCCTTATTCTTTCGTGAATTATTGTCACTAATATTAAGTTATTGAGAATAAAGTCTAGCTTTTAATCTCTGGCATTTTGTTTTAGATACTGGCATACTCCCGCACTCATTGCTACTAGGTTAGGTTGTATATTTTTTCCTAAAAAATCTTCAACTACATTAGCAATTGTACTTGTGAGAAAGAATGGTACTCCGTTGATTTGTTTTGGGTCGATCGCTAGTTCACCACGGCTTTCAATTATTGTCGTATTCCCATCTGACAGAAAGCGATTTTTGCCAGAACACTTGACTGCTTTTGTAAAAGCGTGAGTTTCAATACGCCATTCAACTGTAAACAGAGCCTGATTCCACGTATTATATTCTGTCCACGAGAGCATATCTTCACTAAGGACAACTCTTGCTGCTGCTGGAATTTCGCTGCCACCGTGCCATTCATTGACACTATAAACATTACTGCCTGCTTCCCTACGGGATAAAAGTGTGATGTGGCGCACATTTGGCATATAGGGAACTAGCTCAACTAGTTTGTCCCGATAGGTAGCATAAACCAGGGAACGGGGAAAAGGAATTTGGCTATTAGTACAGATGAGCATTAATTAATACCATATTCAAATAGAGACATAACGAAGAATTGCCAAGAATTTAGCGATGGCGTAACCGCCCACCGAAGGCGATCGCAATATAACTATTTTTCACAGTAGCATTTCAAATTCGGTAAAAAACTACTTTTTTTTGATATGTTTCCTCATTTCTCTACCTATGTCGCCCGTGGCGAAGCGCGGCCCGCCTTCAAGCGGGCTTTCGCCGATCAATTAGCGGTTTTCACTCTTCAGCAACCGACTGGCTGACTAGCGCAAAAGATAGATGTAACACTATTGCCCATACTGTTACATCCTGGAGTTGAGACTAAAGCAAGCAAAAATAGCTCAACATTTGAACCAAGTTAGATTTTTTGTGAAATGGTATAACAGCACTCTAGAAGACTGTTTGGCGCAGTTCTGGAAATACTTTTGAGACTTTATTGAGAAGATAATCGCCATAAGTCCCGCGAAATTCGTGGACACTGGCTTTATCCCAGCGATCGCTTCGATCGTCATTCACTACTATGCCGTTGAGTTCAATCGGTTTGACTTCAATGTTGAAATTGGGATCAAAGAAGAATGGAAATGATAAGCGACTACTTGTCGATCGGTTCTGAACGCGGTGGGGTGTTGAGCGATACAGTCCTCGTGTCATCCGATCGAGCATATCCCCAATGTTGCATACGAATGAACCAGGAATAGGAGGTGCATCTATCCAACCAGACTTTAATTTTACTTGTAATCCACCGACATTATCTTGTTTTAGTATAGTTAATACTCCATAATCTGTATGTTCGCCAACGCCCCATTTAGATTCAGATAATGATGAATTAGGAGGATAATTGAAAATTCGAAATAATATCAATGGGTTTTTTGTATAACGGTCTGCAAAGTAGGACTTTTCTAACCCCAAACTGAGAGCAATACCAGCCATTAGGGTGTGTCCAAGTCTGGTCATTGAGTCTATATAATCCAGCACTGTTTCTTTAAATTGGGGAATATTCGATGGAAAAAGATTTTGACCGTGCATTGGTACACCAGTTTTCACAAGTGGGTGGTCTGATTCTAGTTCTGTACCGAAGTAAATACCTTCTTTTAAGTCCGGTCTACCTGATGTCAACTCATTACCCACGGGGAAATATCCTCGCCATGCTTTACCACCAAGAGCCATACGAATCTTCAGTTTTGTTTCTATATCCTGCGCGAAAAACTGTTGGCTGAGATGTTCCAACTGCTTTTGTAGTTGTTCATCAACTCCATGTCCGACGATATAGAAGAAACCGTAATCATGGAGAGCTTGTCTAATTTGGTCTGCAATTACATCACTGGAGTTGCTAGTTTGAGAAACCAATGGACTAATATCAATGACGGGAACTTCTGAAAACTCTTTATGCACAACTTGCAAGATTGTCATACTCTGTTTTTTTAGTAGTGCGTAGATTAATAACTAGTAGTCTGCCAACCCAAAATTGCGATGTTTGGACTGGGAAAAGGGGAAGGAATTAAAACATGAGTCCCTTTAACCCGCTTGCGTTTCCTTGGCGAACTACTAGACTACATAATAAATAGTATGTAATTGAACTGGTATGCGATATAGCCGTAGTCACATAGGTTAGGACATTTGCATCAAGTGTTGATTTAGATAGCTTTGTGGCGAGAGAAAAATTTTTCGGGTTGTGTCGTCAGTGAGTCGAAGATTTGTCTGTCGGGAACGAGTCTACATAGGCGGTGGCGATAATGCACTATAGCATCATGGAGTAGAGCAGCGATCGCTCTTTTTTCATCTCTGATTCTGGACACTCATCTAGCTCTTAAATAAGTAAAGCTAATGATTTCTATTGACTCTACAAAATTCTTAGCACTTGATTAATATTTGTAAAGCAGTGTAAAGTAGTTTCACAGGCGAAAACAAAAACGTCTGATTCATAAACAACCGCAATCATAAAACCATGACAGCAACCTTACAACAGCGCCAAAGCGCCAATGTATGGGATCG
>NZ_JAVRCK010000185.1:0-5158 GCF_034530815.1 Nostoc sp. DedSLP03 | reverse complement strand
TGTCACTGTAAGGATAAAATGAGCAACTTTGAAAGCATAAGTTGAGCAACAGATTGCTTGAAACCGTATTAACCATGTCAGAAGGAAAAAATAAATATAGGAGTTTTGAAAGCATAAGTTGAGCAAAAATATGATTTAGAAAGTATAAGTTGAGCAAACATTTTCAACACTTTGTTCATAAATATACAGCTTTGTGCTGAGATAAAGAGTAGGAGAGACAAATGATCGCAACACTCTCTCCTAACCAAAAATTATGCTTGACAAGCAAGAATTTAACAACTGGTGCCGTCAACAAGACCTCAGTCAAGCAGGGCAGGCAATCATTGAGGAGATTCGCAGCAGCAACCCATCTCGTCGAGTAACAGGGGCAAGGAAAAACGTTTGTGGTAGTTACCCTAGTCGAAAAATGGGATGTACTATTCAATTCGAGAGCCATCATAACGAATTAGCACGTATTTATGAACTAGAACATGACCCATGCGTACTCGAATATTACGACCAACCGCCAGCAATAGAATTAGTCTATCAAAGCAAAAGCGGACGAAAAAATAGACACCAGTATACACCCGATTTCTTTATAATTCGGACAGATTCAGCTTTTTGGGAGGAATGCAAAACAGAACTTGAACTTAACAAGCTGAACGAATTGAATCCAAATCGCTATTGCAAAAACTCAGATGGCAAATGGCATTGTCCCCCAGGTGAAGAATACGCTCATGGTCATGGTTTGGACTTTCATGTATGGTCAGATGCTCTAATTAATTGGAACTTCCAACAAAATCTAATTTGGCTGTTAGATTATTTCGGATACTCATCAGAAATTATAGACGAAACCGAGCAAAGTTTGATTGTAAACACAGTAAACAATCATCTAGGAATCACCCTGACAGAACTGTTACAAAATGAAGAAATAAATCCTGATGTACTTTATTGGTTAATTGCCACAGATAAACTTTACGTAGAACTTAATAAAGTTAAACTTTCGCAACCGGAAACTGTATTCGTATTTATTAACCAAGATGTTGCTTTATCTTATGAGCATCTTAACTCAATAGAATCTACAACCCAAACTAGTAATCAAATATTACTCCAAATAGCAGTAGGTACTAATATTTCTTGGGATGGAGAGTCATGGGAGATAGTAAATACCGGGACGACCACTACTGGATTATTACGTGCAGATGGCAAACTTATAGAACTACCAAATTTAGCGCTTACAGCATTGATTGATACAGGTAAAATTGTGGGAGATAAGACAACACAAACCTCAAATATTAAAGCAGCAGCGGCAGAAATTATTAAACACGCAACTTGTGAAGATATTATAGAAGCCAACCGTCGCTACAATTTAATACAACCATATTTAGGAGATGCTCTGAGAGCATATCCAAGCAGCACAATCCGTCGTTGGCGCACTCAGTACCAAAAAGCTTTACTCATTTATGGACAGGGATACCTGGGATTACTGCCTAAACATAATAATAAAGGCAATCGGACTCCAAAAATTGATTCTCAAACTCAAGAATTTATGCTCGATTTTATACTAGAGCATTATGAAACACCCAAACAACGCAGAAAATTACGGGTTTATGAATCATTTGTTTTAGCTTGCCAAACCCATGACCCCCCATTCAAACCTCCATCGAGAATCACATTTTGCCAAGCTATCAAACAGCGAAGCGGCCATCATCAAACCAGAAAACGTCTTGGTAATCGAGCGGCTATTTCCGAAGAACCATTTTATTGGGAATTAAAGCAAACTACTCCACGGCATGGCAGTCGCCCTTTTGAGATTGTTCACATTGACCATACTCAAATTGACATTGAATTAGTCAGTTCACTCGAATCTCTAACTAATTGTCATATTGCTACAAATAACTCAATTCATCACAATTTAGGTCGTCCTTGGGCAACCTTCATGGTTGATGCATATAGTCGAAGAATTTTATCAGTTTATCTGACCTTCGATGAGCCAAGCTACCGTGATTGTATGATGGTAATTCGCATATGCGTTGCTAGATTTGGACGGTTTCCGCAAAATATTGTTGTAGATAATGGAAAAGAGTTTCACAGTCATTATTTTGAACAATTATTGGCATCTTATACTTGCACGCTGAAGTATCGACCGCCAGCATATGCTCGGTTTGGTTCAATTGTTGAAAGACTATTTGGGACTGCCAACACGCAGTTTATTCATGAGTTGCAAGGTAACACCCAAATCAAACGCCTTCACCGTAAAGTCACCAAATCTGTCAGTCCAGAAAGATTAGCAATTTGGACACTAGAAGAACTGTACTCTGCTTTTTGCGAATGGGCATATTCTGTTTATGACCAACGATTGCATCCGGCATTAGGTACTAGTCCGTGCGATGCTTTTGTTACCGGATTAGCAACAGGTGGAAGTCGCTTACACCGAAGAGTAGCATATGACGAATTATTCCAGATTCTAACTCTACCAGCACCAGATCAACGAAAGCGTAAAGTTCAGCCAGGAAAGGGTGTCAAAATACACAATATTTATTACTGGGCAGATGTATTCCGCGATCCAGAAATCGAAAAATCAATGCTGTGGGTTCGTTATGACCCTTGGAATGCAGGAATTGCCTATGCACTAGCACAAGGACAGTGGGTAAAATGCATTTCTTCTTACTATCAATACTTCCAAGGACGTTCCGAAAAAGAAATTCGGCTGGCGAGTGCAGAACTTAATCAGCGCCAACGCAATTACGGACGTAAGTTAACAATAAATGATCGGGAATTAGTAGAATTTTTAAACTCAAAATTCGCTCAAGAAGGCGCTATCTTGAAACAACGCTTGCGCGATACTGAACATGACAAAGTTCATAAAATTATTCAAAATAATTTGATCCCGGAACCAAAGTTAAATTTGGCAGAATTTGCGGTAGAGGAAAATAATGATTGTCCAAGAGATGACTCGACCAATGAAGGTAAAAATTGTGAAATTATCAGCAATTTGACTGCATATAGCACGGAAACCCTTGAATATTATGGAGAGTTCTAATGGCACATGATTATAGCTTTCCTCAAGAATTACTAACTCTACCTATTGCTGACAGAATTTCTTATTTCCAGCAATATACAATGGCGCACCCCAAATTATTAATAGCAGCAGAGAAACTCAAAAATGCAATTGATGACCCAGGATTCTTTTCTTTAATCTTTTTATTTGGGCCAACAGGTGTAGGGAAAACCACCTTATTACGTCGCATCACACAAAGGTTACTAGCTTCTTTTCACAAAGAAATGGAACTAGATAAAGGTTTTATTCCTATTGCTAATATCGAAGTTGCTACCCCGGAATTTAGTAATTTTGATTGGAAAGATTTTTATCTACGTGCTTTGGGCGTTCTCCAAGACCCTTGCATTCAGTTACCTAGTTATGGTCGAATTACTAATTTGAAGTTGAAAACATCCTTAGAAGCTGCTCTTAAACATCGTCGTCTGAAAGTTTTTTGCCTTGATGAAGCACAAAATCTCAGTAAAGTTGCCAGTGGTCGAAAATTACGCGACCAGACAGACTGTATTAAGTCCCTAGCAAACCTTACTCAAGTCAAATTCGTACTGGCAGGTACTTATGACTTGTTGATACTTCGTAACTTGAGTGCCCAGTTGTGCAGGCGCAGCCTGGATATTCATTTTGAGCGATACAAAGTCGAGAATGAAGAAGATTTAAAAGCTTTCAGAGGTGTTGTTCAAACTTTTCAACGTCATTTACCTTTTGAAGAAGAGCCTGATTTACTTAAATACTGGGATTTTTGCTACGAACGCAGTTTCGGTTGTGTCGGTATTCTCAAAGATTGGTTATCTCAAGCATTGGCAACGGCGTTATTGGATGGAGCTAAAACTCTCACTCTGTCGCATTTAAAATCTTCTGCTTACTCTCATGAACAATGCATGATTATCTTCAACGAAACACGATTAGGAGAAAAGCAACTTGAGTTTACCCCAGATAGTTCGGCTTTGAGAATTGCTTTAGGTTTAGAATCTCATCATGGGTCAGCTACACATAGCACATCCCAGACAACCAATACAACCAATACTAAATCCCGTCGCTCTACTACTGGTAATACTAAACCTCAACGTCGTCCTGTTGGAGGTGGTGAAAATGTCGGTTGAAAGTTTGGCTAATTATGAGTCGTGGGACTTAACGATGAACCAACTTCCAAAACGCAGCCATCTTTATTCTCTTAAACCAATAGGTTTTGGTACACCCACAGTTGAAAGTTTTACTAGTTACTTACAGCGCTTGGCTGCTGCACATGGTGTCTCGATTGCTAGTTTAATTCGCTATAAAATTACGCCGTTATTTATTCAGAGCAACCAACCACCCGATTTCTTGAAAGCTGATGATGCTATCAAAATGCTCATCAATGCTTGGCATCGAGAGCCTGCACTTTTACAACAGCAGTCTGCTAAATTTTGGTTAGACCGAACGCAACATGTCTTAAAGGTAGTTGCCATCGTTGAGAAATTAACTGCTAGGCTTGATCTGAGTTTTCTGACTTTACTTCAATGCCACTCCTGGCAGCTTAACTTCAATCATATTTTCCATACTGAACAACGTTGGTGTTCTGGTTGCTATCAAGACTGGCGCGAAGCTGATTTACCTATCTATAACCCTTTGTTGTGGACAATAGAAGGTGTAACTGTTTGTCCAGTTCACCAACGTTACCTACAACTGCGGTGCTTGTACTGTGGTTGCTTTCAACAATTTCTCAATCTAGACTGCCATTCTCTTGGCTATTGTTGTGCGTGTAATGCATGGCTCGGTCGGTTTGTAGACAATACTTCTTTTGCTCAGGGGTCTCGGTTTGATTGGGAAAAGTGGGCTGCTCAATCTGTCGGACAGATTTTTGCCGCTATGCCAACGCTTAGTTCGACTTCTTTTTCTCAAGATACCCCGCTAGTCAAATATCGGCGAAAACCTACTCTCACTAAGTTTTTAAGGTGGTGTTACAAGCTTGGAATTAACCCTGTTGAGGGTTTGGAAAGCCTCTCAATTATACCGAGTGTACTAATTTGAACCCACACCAGAGCTACTGGACGGTGCTACTCCTTCCTTGTGTAAGCATAAGTTGAGCAACCCGCTTTGAAACCATAAAGTGAGCAACTTGCTCATCTTATGCTTTCAGTGACA
>NZ_JAVRCK010000184.1:0-5397 GCF_034530815.1 Nostoc sp. DedSLP03 | reverse complement strand
CTTTGGATGATTTTCAACCATAAGCTGTCCGTAGCGGACAACTTATGGTGTAAGTGTAGGTTCGCAGACTAAATGAAAAATTCTCAACGGAAGAATAGGGTTTCTGGCTTGTGTTGTCGCAGACTAAGTGAAAAATTGTCGCAGACTATTTGAAAATTTCCTACCAAATTCGCAGACTATTTGAAAATTTCCTTGGACTTCATACGCAAGCAAACTGTAGTATTTATATCTTTACTTTAGTACACTCCACTTAAATGAGGTACGGAATTCACTTTTGGAATGAGTAGTGTCTAGTGTGATATCTTCGCTTGCCAAAGGCATCTCAATTTTCATTTCCGACCCTTTTTTACGATGACGTGTACTTAGTCTTAGTAATTTATTCCAACATCTGTGTCGGTAAATTAAGTAATTTTTCTAACCCCAAAAAAGGGAAAAATGTATCATTCCTAACTGTTGGCTCTTTGGCTATCAAACCTTCAAATAAATCATAATTATAATTGGAAAAGCTATTTAATTTGTTCGATTTTACAGTTTCTAAATCTTGAATTTGACTATTGTAATTAATAGATTCTATCTCAGGTACTTGGCATAATCTGTAAATCTGGAAAGACAAAGCAAATTCCTCAATATTGGCAATATTTATTTGAGAATCACGTAAATCAAAGCCACATTGACAATTGAACAATCTCGGTCTTAAAAACTTAATTTTATTATTACAGTTGTAACAAGTATCAATCAAAAAACATTTATGAAATGGACATACTCTGACACGAGATAGATGCCAAACCTGAGAATAATAAGCTTTGGTCTGCCAACAGATAGGGCAAAATCTGGCCCCAGTTTTATTAAATAAAGAGGTAGAAATATTTTCGCCAAATGCTTTGACTACGCTTGTGAAAATGTATGCAGAGCTACAAGGATTAGTTGAAGAGAATGCCATTGCCCAAAGAATACTGTCTTCTACTTCAGTAATCTGACTAAGGAGGCATAAATCATCAATTTTAGAGATAAAAATATTACTATATATTCCTGTGACTCTCAGTTGAGAAACTTTTAAAATATAATTTGCAGAAGGGTAATAATTAGTATCTGCAAGTCTAGCAATATAGCCAATAAGACTCTCATCTATATACGGGCGAGGTCGGCGCAAAAGTTTTTTATTGGCACACACGTTTAATATTATTTATGCATAACATCCGATGCCTTTTGATTTCTCTTTTTAGTTTTAATTCTTTGGTTAGTACTTCCTATATTAACCAGAGATTCGTTTAAAGATATTTTCTTTTCTAGATTTACTAAACAATCATCGTTAAGGAAAGGGTTTTTCTTGTAAGGCTTGTCAGCTCTTACATATTTTTCAAAAGCCCTAGCCAGAACCGGGTAATCAAGTTTGTTTAGACCTTCTGTTAATGTCAAGTAAGTTCCATAACGAACTAGCTTCATTACGTAAGCTATAATTCCATCAGAAGCATAGTAAAAACGAAAAGCCATCTCCTCACTAGCTAAATTTGATTCTAATTCAAGGGGAAGCTGCGATTCTATTGCGTGTAAAAAAGTCCGAAATTCTTTTCCGCAATCCTCTGTCCAAGAAAAAGGGCTAAGATTATGTCTATTAGCAAATCTTCGGCTTAATTGAGGATTAAATTTAAAAACTGCTTCAGCTTCGGGTAATCCAATAAGTACCATCGGTACCTTTGTGTCGAGTATTAAATTTTTCAGCCAATCTGATACTGTTCTGAGAACCTTGGCTGAATCTCTATCAATAAAGTGTTGAAATTCGTCTAAAAAAACTAAAGAAACTCCACAATCTTTCATCAATCCAATTAGTCGGATTGTTTGATTGCTGATGGTGCCTTTTTCATAAGCAGGGTCTCCCAATTCCCATAACAGTTTACTCACAACACTTTTGACAGTTGCTGGAGATGGAATGGTCACAGACAATAATTTTACAATAGTACCTGAATCTGTTTCAATCCTGGGATATTTTTGAGCATAGCTTTTAAAAATAGTAGTTTTACCTGCTCCAGTTTCCCCCTTTAAAAATAAGCATTCAGGTTCATCTTTGAGATTAGAAAAATTATGACAATCCTCTATTGCAGATAAAATTTCTTTAAATCGAGGATAGGCAACATAAATATTATTAGCTATGGATAGCTTTTCTGATAAAGTCATGTTTGACAAAGATTTTGGAATTTTTGGCATATTAATAGTTTTTATGAAGGTAATCCGATACTGACATCCCAACCAGATAAGTCTGGTTTCCATGAAGCAGTTTCTTCTAAGTTTTCAGAGAGCTTATCACTAACTTCAACATTAGATTTTTTATTTAATGAGCTTTTTCGCTTATTTGGTTTTATTGAATTCTCCCCACTGTCTTTGCAAGATGGGCTTTGAACGTTATTAAAATTTTCAACTTCTATTTTTTCTTCAATTGAGGATGATGAAAATTCATTGTTGAATGCACTACCAAGGTCTGATATACCTGACATTACTGAAAATTCACTCTTTGGTATAGTAACAGTTTGAGGAGCAATTGAATTTACAGCGATATCATTATTCAAAAGCTGCTCATCTTTAGAAAACTCAAAGTCTCCTGTATTCAGCCCTGAACGACCGATACCTTTCCATCTCGCCATAGCAGTACGGGTTTTGCCTTTCTTTGATGACATCCATTCTTGCTCAACAATTTTTTGAATCTGCTCTTTGGCTAAGGCTAATGCTATAATATCAACTTGTTCAGCTTCCTGACGTGCCAGTTTTTTAATTACTTGGTGTTGCCAAATACTTAACCCTTTAGTATACTCTTGGCTGAGAGCAGGAACAGATAAAAATTGATGGATTGTTGGATCAAAAACATAGATTTGAGATAAATCTGTAGGGTCATATTTAACAGTTGCTTTTTCTGATGCTAAAGCTGATGAACGGAAGCGAGATAATTCAAAACTATTGTAGATAAGTCCTTCAAACTCTACCCCCCTTCTAGTGACTTTGCGTGTGGTTATATTTCCCACTAATACTTTTAGTTGTTGATAAGAACCTGGTAAAGCTGGGGGAAACTCTTGGATAGCTTTTGACCACACAGATGTCCGAGGCGATTTTAATTCTGGATGAGAACTTCGGTTATAAATATCGATAATGAAGATATGTAGAATTTCTTGCAGTGCTTCAAAAGAAATCACTGCATTTTTCAGAGGGTCGTAATCATATTTCTTCATAAAGTTTGAGAATTTTTTCCCTGGTAGGTCACTCAAAAGTTGACTATTTACTGCACCAAAATATCGTTCTATTGAACTTTTGTACCAGGGCATTCTGGGTGGTGAATATTGAATAGCTATTCCCAAAGATAAGCAAGCATCTTCAAAATGTGTACTATAAAATTCTTTTCCATTATCAACCACAATCACTTCTGGCAGTCCATAAGTGTCCCAAGTATTTACTACGCTTGGGAAATTTTCGATTAGATAGTTTTTGGGACGGATAACGTGTAGCAAACATTGCATTACCGATAAATAGCTCGGAGGTTCAAAACTGGCGTAATACCCTAGTATGACTCCTGAATATTTATCTACAGCAGAAGTTAACCAAGGGGTGCCAATAGGCATTCGATGTTCTGCGTCTACTACAAACAATGGCAGTTTAGTATGGTCAATTTCTATCCTTTCTAAAGGACGATTAGGGCGTGGCCCCTTCATTACTGGGTCATACATTTGAGAGGCTATACGGTTGCCTAAACGTTTTTTAGCGACTACACATGGATCTAATTTAGATGCAAATCTGTAAATAGTTGAACGATGTGGAATTTCTAAAGCTTTTTGACCAATGCTTGCACGAGTAAGATTTTCCTGCCTAATTTGGCGCAGAATTTCATCATGTACATCTGCCATATCTGGTCGAGAAGGATTTAAATAGATTTCTTGAATGCAACTATCAATAATTTGAATTACTTCTTTCTCTAGTTTGGGTCGGTAATCTCCTTTGCATTTATGCTTAGGAACTAATGAACGAATATCCTGACCTGAGCTTTCATAAGCTTTTAGCCAACGGTAAAGTGTTAACCAATTTGGCGGATTAAGGTCATTAATTTGTTCTGATACTTGTTCAATAATCGGTTGCAGACTAGCTGGAGTCCTTTGAGGTATATCTTGCTCTAAAACAAAGCTTACATAGCTGTATTTTCTTTTGGCTTCAAAGCGAATTTCTTCAGGAAGTTGAGTAAAATCAGCTTGAGTCTCATTTCCTTTTCGTTTAATAACACCAAAAGATTCTGTTGATTGAAGTTCTAATTCTTCCCTAAAAAGCAACTGAACTAAAGCTGTATATGTAATTCTAGACAAGACTTCGGTAACGACTTCACATATCTGTAATTCACCATTGGCTAACTGCTGTTTAATGACGTATTCGCGCCCTTTTAGCCAAAAATGAAGTCCAGGTCTGATTTGGAATCTATTCATACATCCAAAAGTAATGCTTCCACATCACCCTTAAATTGAGATAGTTCAATTAAACTTGCTGCACCTATAGATTGCATTAAATCTGTTGACAGCCAGCCAAAATACAGTAGTTTGAATAATAGGTTAGGATATATTCCTTTTCGCTCTAGATCATGACATACCTGTTTGAAAGGCGTTGGTTCTCTGGAAGTGAAATAACATTGACAGTCTAAGTATTGTTGTAGTGTAAATGGACTACGGGCATACTTGTATAACAGCTTAATATTATCCAGTTTAGGTTGCTGCCGAATCATTGTATCGGTCACTACCATAAATCTCATGCTCCGCTCTTCACATAAATGGCTGATATGTCTCCATTTATCAAGATTTTTTTGGTCATTAACCTGGGATGCAGGTTTGACTTCTATCACCTGTTGTTGCCCTATTCTTTGTACCCAGAAATCGGGGGTATAGTTTTTAGTTACACCTTTTGAGATATAAGTTATTTTGAATGGCTGGCCCCTGTATGACTGGACTGTTGGATCAATCTCTAGCAGATAAATGTAATCTCGCTCAATTTGGGACTCCCACCAAATGATGGTGTCCATCTTCAAACTGGGGAATTTACCAATAATTTTCTTTGATCCACTATTGGTGATTCTTCTCACCCCGTTTGCCAAAGGCTTTCTTGCCCCCAATCTAGTGATAATCTCTCCAGCTTAATTGATCCACGTTCATTTTCAATTAGTCTGCGACAATTTTTCACATAGTCCGCGACAATTTTCACTTAGTCTGCGAACCGACATAAGTCACAGTGTAAGTCACAATCTTTTGGGGAGAGTGAGTTTTTGTCGTAGATTATATCGGATAAAAGATAAGGGTATCTTATTTTGTGTTGGGAGGAGCGATCGTTGTCACTGTAAGGATAAAATGAGCAACTTTGAAAGCATAAGTTGAGCAACAGATT
>NZ_JAVRCK010000183.1:0-5408 GCF_034530815.1 Nostoc sp. DedSLP03 | reverse complement strand
GATATCTTGATTCGACCACTTTAGCTGGTAATTTCTTTTTAAAAAATCACCTAAGTACTACCACCTGCCAAGTCCGTATCTGCGGTAAAGCCAGTTATTAGTGTATCTGTACTATCTAAGATAAGGTCATCAGAAAGGTAAATGTTATCATACCAACGACTCTGAGTAATATTACTACTTTGATTGGTAACAGTCCAAGTAGTGTTGATAGTTTGTCCTTTAGTGATTATGGTGGGAGCAGTGACACCACTAATCTTCAAATCAGCTAAGTTTTCAGGTGGTGTTACAGATGTTGGGGTTAAAACACTGGTAGGAATTAGCTGCTTACTGCTTCCAACTGGAGTATAACTGAGATTTACCCCACTTCCGTAGGAATCATAGCGATGATAGTTATCGAAAAATTCTAGGCGCAGGTCATGCTCACCTGAAGTCAGGTTAATTACTTGAGAGGCTTCTTCCTGGTAAGATCCTTGAGTATTAATAACCAACTGCCCATCAATATAAAGGCGATTACCACTATAACTGTAGTAATCTTTACTAACGTAAAAAGTTATGTCCCCCGCTGTGGGAATGTTAATTTTTCCTGTCCAACGAACTGCAAAATTATTTGTCAAGCCCGGAATCCCAGCAAAATTCTTATTTTCAAAGTTGAAACTTACCTGTTGATCGACTTTGGTGTATGTAGGTTCCAGAGTGCTAAAGTCAGGAAAGGTAGTGACATTGTTGCCAAAAAGATAATATTCACCTAGCAGTCCTGTGGTTGAACTGCTAGGGAGGGGAATGTAAGTAGCTGTATTAGGGTTGGTGGGTAGCTCTGGACTATTTTGGTTTTGGACTGGACTACCCGTTTGCAGTAAAGGCAGATTCGGTTCCGGGTCAACAATGCTGATGGAAACGGCTTTGACATTGTTGTTCTCATTTGATTCACCTTGCCGATTACCCCGGTTTGCCAAGAATAGCAAATATTTACTGCCCTTTGTTACAGTGTTAGGTAACGAAAGTAGTTGCGTCACCGTATAACCAGTGCCGCTATCTAAAGGCAATAACTTTTGCGGCTGTACATCCTTTAGTAAAATGTCATTATCAGTAGAAAGCGTGTCGTCATCGGACAAATACACGGAGTCGTACCACTGAGTCAATGCAACGCCGTTTCCTTGGTTTTGAACCGTCCAACTTGCTTCTATTTGCGCTCCAGCATAAGCTCGAACAGGAGCAGTAGCATTAGAAACAACCAGATCGGGAGCATTTATCTTAATGGGTACTGCCTTGACGTTATTGGTATTATCAAATTCATCCAAGTAGTTGTAGCCATCTGCAACAAACAACAGGTACTGATTTCCGTTGACATTGCTTGGTAGAGTGATATTCTCTGTGACGGTATAATTAGCTCCTGACACTAAAGGCTGGTACGAGTTGTAGCTTCCCGAATAACTATCGGTTAAATAGACAGCCGAGTTATCAAATGTTGGTTTACTCGACAGGTAGACAGCATCATACCAGTCATATCTGGAAGTTGCTACTGCTCCCTGGTTTTTGACACTCCACTCAATTTGGATTTGTTGTCCAACCACCGCCGTGTTGGGAGCTATTGCTGTAGTCACCACTAGGTCTGAGTTCTCTCCATTAATGGTCAGAGGAACAGCAAGAACATTATTACCTTCGTTAGTTTCACGCTGGTCGTTGTAAATATGAGTAACAAACAGCAAATATCGCATCCCTGGACTGCCAATCCCTTGAGAAGGCAGTGTTACATTTCGATTGACAGTATAGGTGCTATCGGGAGCTAAGGCTGTGGAGTTATAGAAGTCAATAAGGTAAGTGTCTGAACTGTCGTAAACTGGATCGTAGGATAAGAAAACGTAGTCATACCAGTCGTTGGTGGCGCTCACATCCCCTTGGTTTTTTACTGTCCAAGAAACGTCTATACTCTCGCCTGGGTTGGCGCTGGTGGGAGCTATAACTGAGGAAACAAGTAAATCCGCTGCTTTGATGCTAATGGGGACTGCTTTGACGTTGTTATTTTCATTGCTTTCGCCTTGGTGATTATCTTGATCGACAACAAATAATAAATAACGATTACCCCCTTTAACATAGCTAGGAATAATGATATTTTCAGTAGCATTGTAATTACTATTGCTAGCTAAAGGAGTTTCGTCACTCATCCACTTGTATCCAATGTAATCATCGGAATCATCTAGGATTTGGTCATCTGACAAAACGAAATAATCATACCAGTCAGCACCAGCACTAACGCTCCCCTGATTTGTTACCTGCCAGTTGACAGTAATTTCTTCACCTAGTGCAGTCGTGGTGGGTACAGAGGCATCAGAAACAATTAAGTCAGGAGCGTTAACTTCAACTGGAATTGCCTTAATATTGTTGCCTTCATTTGTTTCGTACTGATTATTATCTGCATCTGCCACAAATAGCAGGTAACGGCTTCCTAAAGAAGTATTAGAGATGGTAACAGTTTGAGTTAGGTTGTAAGTATTTCCTTCCGTGAGAGGCATACCAGCTGTACCTGACTCAAACTCACTCACCCATGTATCTGACCCATCTAAAGTTTGGTCATTGGACAGGTAAATGCGATCGTACCAGCTATGGGTTGCCTGCACGTTGCCTTGGTTGAGTACCGTCCAAGATACTTCAGCACTACTGCCTACTGTGACAGCAATCGGTGCAGTTGCTCCTGTTACTACCAAATCCGGTACGGTAATGTCAATGGCAACCGCCCGGACGTTGTTGGTTTCACTTGATTCAATTATGTTATTATTTCCGTCGGCAACAAATAGCAAATACTGTTTTCCTGCTCCTACCTGTTGAGGTAGTGCCATATCTTGGGTGCTTGTGTAAGTAGCACCTGGGGCTAGTGGAATTTGAGAGCCAGCTTGGAGATTACCAATGTAGCGGTCTGAGTAATCAAAAATGGTGTTGTCTGACAAGTAAACGGAGTCATACCAATAGTCTGTTGCTACTGCTTCTCCCTGGTTGCTGATAGTCCAAATTAATGAAATTGTACTCCGTTCAGGGGCACTACTGGGTGCAGTTGCTGCTGTGACTACCAAATCTGGCGCACCAGAGGCCGCAATCAGGGTGTACGTTCCTGTTTCACCACTGTAGTAACTGGTAGTCCGCACTACGTAGTTGATGCCATCAACAGGGGTAAACCTTAACGGTGAGTTACTAGTCGAACTAATTACTTGTCCTGTACCTACATTAATCAGTTGTAGATAAGTGTAAAAGTTGGAAGAGGATAGGTCAAGCGTAACAAGTTTGCCAATTGTAAAATCAATTAACTGGTAATCATCACTATACCTACCACTACGAGTGGGATTAATTATATCAGTTGTACTTAAATCACCGTTGACTGTACCATTAATAGCTGAAATTGTCGGTAAATTTAGCTCTAACGCTTCATTGATGGGTTCATCTGCTTTGCTAATTTCTAAAATTGACTGTATAGGCAAGTGTCTTGTTCCAATTGCCAATGCTTCACTCATTACCTGGTTAGTATCTAAGTGATCTAGTCCAAGTACATGTCCAAACTCGTGAGTCATTACCGTCAACAAATCTACACGACCAAAAGCTAGGTCGCTTTCAATCGACTGCAACTGACTTGCTGAAACGATGTTACTAAATTCAACATCATCACTAGGTGAAGAATCAATAAACCATCCAGCACCTGCTGCATCTTGGTCAATGGTAACGACATTACCAGAAGTTAAACCCAACTTTAAACTCGGTAGGTCGGCGATCGCTAATTGCACTTCCTTGAGAATACCTTGTTCTCCTGGAGTAATACCTGCACTTGCCCACCGAGCGATCGCTTCGCTACGGAATCTTTCTAATATTTCTGGTGTCAGTTGGTTAAGACGTGGGGGATTGTTTGTCTCAACAGACTCACTGCTAATGGTGGTTTGCTGTTGAGTTATATTAGTTTCTTGTGTTTTAAAAGATACGCTCAGTAAGCTAGGAGTGATTTCATCTTTACTCAGCAGGCCAATTAAGGGCTGATCTCCTGCCATACCTGTAATTGGATCGAAGCTAGTGCTTGTGGTGTTACTTAAATTTGGTGTTAGTGATAGAGGAAGTGGAACTACAGAAGACTGTTCTGCAAAGGCAGTTAATGATAATGGAGTATTAATTACAAAAAGGTCTGTGCTGGGAGACCCAACGGGTGATGCCGACGGATTGTTTGAAATTATTCCGATTCCTTGACTCAACTTCAATGGATCTTCAATTAAGGGCATTATTACCCCATCGTTCACCATTGCTGAGTCGGAGATCCCAAACAATTCGTTTATCTCTGACATATACACCCCTGATAATTTCAAAAATAAATAATCATTCAATTAAGTCGGAAGTTGGAAGTCGGAAGTCGGAAGTACGGTTTTTGTGATAGCGAACGTGAAAAGCGTCTGGTAGAGTTACGTCTGGGGATTTAAACCCCAATAGAAAACAAGCATTGAGAATGGGGATTTAAACCCTTAAGTTTCAGAACCAGGAAGTAACAAATTCCGACTTCCGACTTCAAACTTCCGACTTCGTTTAAATATGACTTTTTCTGAGCCTTTCACAAAAGCTCAGTCACACATAATTTATAATTGCCAAATCTCGGCGCAAAAGTAAATACTCTGAGTTCGCCGAATATCCAGCATTTTTTAGTTTTGAGGTTGTTGAATACCTTGGAATTGCCTAACGGTAACATTCAAATATTAGTTAGTATCTTTTGGTTAATATTTTTGTCAAAATTTACTGTTGAGTATTTTAGCTAGAACAGTATGAATAACTGAATTCATCAGTTATTCATACTGTCAATAGTCAATATTTAAATATAAAAATTCAAATATTGACTATTAACGAACGGCACTCTCATATACAGAACCAAAACATAACTCAAGAGAGTCAAGTTCATTATCGCAATAAAAACTTCTTACTATTTAGATAGCAGCACTCATAGCAAATACATTGGGAACTACAGTTTTCTCTTCACTAGTTTTGCCCAAAAACTTATTACTAATAATTTCTTGGTAAGCTAATAAGTCTGCTTGCCAATTATCAATGCCTTGATGTATGCTGTTTTTGCGTTCAGCTGGAGTTTCACTCTTGACTTCGTAGCTAAAACTACCACTGAATAACACAATTGGGGTACTTGTTTCATCTGGATTCCGTAGGGCTGCTTCATTTACACTCAGGTAAAATGGCCCGCGCTCCAAGGTGTAAGCTAAGTTCAGTGTTGCTCTCACTGGTGCAGTCCCAGCTTCTTGCCATGAACCCGAAGATAATAGTGTTTCTGTTATAAATAAACGGGCTGCATCAACATCTTTTTCAAAAGCAACGTAGCCTCTTGGATTAACCCTCTTCTGTCACTCTCCGGAATAAGCAAATAGTAAAAAAGCGAAATCATC
>NZ_JAVRCK010000182.1:0-5477 GCF_034530815.1 Nostoc sp. DedSLP03 | reverse complement strand
GAGTGTTTGAACTGGATGAATCCACCTTTTATCTCCGTTAATGAGTCTTTGAACTCCGTTAATGATTTAACTTTTCACGTCATGTAGAAAAACCAACAAAAGACCTAACCCCCTACCCCCTTCCCTTGTAGGGAAGGGGGAAAATTCAAAGCCTCTCCCCTTCTAGGGGAGAGGTTTGGAGAGAGGTCAGAATATTCATTTGCCCATCGCCTAAATTTAGCTTTTTAATCCCCAAATACCAAATACCATGCAAAACCGTAACTTAACAGCTACAAACACACTAGAAAAATCATTCGCCACTGCAACCACCAGTCGCAGACCTTTCCTAGAAATTAAAGACGTTACCAAAGTCTATCCGACAAAGAAAGGCCCCTTCACTGTACTCGACGGCGTTAACCTCAACGTCGAACAGGGCGAGTTTATTTGCGTCATCGGCCACTCTGGCTGTGGCAAATCGACACTGTTAAATATGGTATCCGGTTTTAACTTTCCCACCTCCGGGGAAGTGTTACTCGAAGGAGAACCCATTACCAAGCCAGGCCCAGACAGAATGGTTGTCTTTCAAAACTACGCCTTGCTACCGTGGCGGACTGCTTTTGAAAACATTTACTTAGCTGTTAACGCCGTTTATCCCAATAAACCACAAGCTGAAAAAAGAGCGATCGTCCGCGATCATTTGGCAATGGTGGGACTGGCTGATGCAATGGAAAAGAAACCAATGCAAATGTCCGGCGGGATGAGACAAAGAGTTTCTATCGCCCGTGCTTTGGCGATTCGTCCAAAAGTCTTAATTTTAGATGAACCTTTTGGGGCGCTGGATGCGATCACCAAAGAAGAATTACAAGAAGAATTGCTCAAAATTTGGGGCGATAACCGTTGTACAGTGCTGATGATTACCCACGACATCGACGAGGCACTATTTTTAGCAGACAAATTGGTAATGATGACCAATGGCCCCCACGCGAAAATTGGCGAAGTTATGGAAATTCCTTTTTCTCGTCCGCGCGATCGCAGCCGCATCATGGAAGATCCACAATATTACCAACTGCGTAACTATGCCCTAGACTTTCTCTTTAACCGCTTTGCCCATGATGATGTAGGTTAAGTGCGATCGTCCGTCATTAAACCTGCCTTAAAAATAGGGACTGGGGACTGGGGAAGAGATATTTTTATTATTCCTTGTGAGTTCCACTCATGAAGTCTCTTGCAAAAATATGTTTTTGCACTCTTAGGGAAAAAGAAAAAGGTTCAAGGGAAAAGATTTTGAGTTTCTTTACCCTTTCCCCTTTACCCCGACAAATGCCAAGAAGTCTATTCTCATTTTTGCAAAATAGTACCTGGTAGCCGGAAGAACCATACAATCAGTAGGGGCAATTCATGGATTACCCTTACAACTACGTCTACAAGTTATAAAGTATGTGTAGAGCGAGTATGTTGAGAAAAAATCTGTATGACCAGCTACCCAGAAACCCTAACTAGTAATAACGAATCCGTTAATGCTTTAATCAGTGAGACGACGAGCATTAACCATCTTGAGGTAATTGAAAATGTCATCGACTCTTTAGAACAAGATGATAGTGCGATGGTTAACCACACTCCAGAGGGTGGTTATCTCTGGAAGTTTAAGTATGGAAGCGTGGAAGTATTTGTCCAACTCAACGGGACAACCGATGAAGACACAATAACGGTTTGGTCTGCGGTGCTAAATTTACCTGCCAAAGATGAACCTAAGTTGATGCGGTATCTTTTGGAGTTGAACTGCTCTAGTACTTTTGAAGCGCGTTTCGGTATTATTGAAAACCGAGTGGTTGTAATATCGACACGCACCTTAGCAGAGTTATCTCCTGGCGAAGTGTCTCGGCTAATTACCATTGTGGCAACGATCGCTGATAATAACGATGAAGCCTTACAATCTGAATTTGGTGCGGCTTAAGGAATTTTAGATTTTGATTGGGCTATTGCTACATCCGATGTATAGCAATCCGGTTTGGGGAAATCTGCAAAAACTTTTTTCTGTGTACCAATTAAAAAGCGCCTGGGAGTGTTGCCGTGTTTCCACCCCAGGCGCTTTTTATTTTTAACTTGCTCCTCACACAATTAGATAGTATCACTGCTTCAATCAAAAGGCCAGTCTAGTAAGTGACACTTTTAGAACTGACTGCCAATTTAATTTGGGTTTATATTCCTTTGACTCGATCCTATCTGCATTTTGGGTGCGATCGCTCAAATTATGGCAGTTTGCTTGACAGACGCGATCGCGTCCAAGTTATACCAATTTTAAAAAAGAATGCGACAGATACATACTCCCAAACCTTTGTTCTGTCTAGCTTCCCTAATTTTGAATTTTTAATTTTGAATTGGTATTATGTGTTGGCTTACTGATTTCATTACACAGCCGCTTTATTGGTAATCACCAGCCCTGAAAAGGTGAGTTAGAGATGATCTAGGCTTTACAAGTCGTAACATAACTAATTAAATAATTATTAAAGATATATGCATCCTTTAATTAATGCCTGAAACTTTTTAGTAATCAATCAAACTCTCAAATAAATATTAGCACTCAATGCTTGTAAGTGCTAATTTATCGCTGAAGTTTAACGCCTATGATATAGACCAAAACTGCACTTTCTGTAGATGCATTAGTTCCTTTCCAGATATTATTTTAGAAATAGAAAAAACTAAATATTTCCTGTAAGTAATATAAAATTGGGAGTAGTGGTATGAAATATACTTTTGATATTGTAGGAATATCTCCACTTTTGCAGTTTTTTAATCAGCAACAAAAAAACGGGCAAAAACCACCCCACCAAGGTGTGGAATACTTGGGAATGCATACGTGTACGTTAGATACGTTTTTAGAATCGGTAGAATCAGTTCCAGCAAAGTGGGATTGGAATTTGGATCAAGTGGTAGATACCGTAATTAAGTTTTGGTTGAATAACTCAGACAGTATTCGTTATTGGAAAATGCGTTTAAATGATGCTGGTAAAGATAATTTACTAGTTACAAGGTTGGCAGATATAACCGCCCTACAAGCTGAATTTGAATCCCTACTAGATAAAGAGTGGTGAAGAAATCGTTAGAATTGAAAAGGAATTAAGCAGGGGAGCAACCTCTGCTTTGCCTCCAATCAAAATCAATTATTTACTCTGTTATTCTCGTTTTCAAGTATTTTGAGAACTTGGAGATATAAGTTTTCGACTCTTTTCGTCTGAACTTCACCAAATGACGCATAGTGAGTTAAGCTAGGAGCGCCATTTACTTCAATAATTGTATAATCTTCCATTGGTGAGGTTATATCACTAGCAAGAATATCCACGCCTGATAATCTCAATTCCATATCTTTTGTAATATTTACCGCTAATTTTTTAAAATCAGGATGGATATTGTCAGTGAAATCTATTGCCTCACCTCCAGTTGATAAATTTGCATTATCTAAAAGATAGACTATATTATTCTTAGGTATAACACTACTAAAATTTAGCTTCTGTCTTCGCAAGTTTTTTTTGATTCTGTAATCTTCAAAATCTATAATTTCTTGTCTACCATTTTTGATAAAAGTTTCCTGCTTCTGTTGCATAAGTTGCAAAACAGTAGATTGACCATCTCCGACGATCGATAAAGGAATTCTTTGATATACTGAAATTACTTCATTATCAAGTACTACAATTCTATAATCATTGCCACTATAGAATCGCTCAACCATAAATCCTGAAATGTTTTGCAATATTTTTTTAGCTACTTGATAATATTCTTGTTTATTGTAAACCTTGGTAACAAACATTCCTTGGCTAAGATTAATCGGCTTGACAATTACAGGAAATCCCAACTCCTGAGCATAATAAAATCCTGCATCTATATTTCTAGGATTAGCTATTTCTTCGCATAATTCGTCACTAAAAAACGTTTTTCCTTCAGTAACCTTGTAGCCAAATTTATTCAGAAAAAAGTTTGAAACTGCTTTGTCTTTAGCAATTGCCACTGAGCCAAAAGAATTAATACTAAACCTAGTATTACGAAAAAATGTTTTATTGCCGTTTTTAAATGTAATCAATCCCATAAAAGTGCATTCTGGGTCTATTAAAACTACTGCTTCTATTTCCGCTGCTATTTTTTTAATTATTGATGTTAAAAATGGTGTTTTCATTATCGATAACTATAATTTCGACGAAAAAATTTTAACTATTTTGTGACAATTAGTCAAGAATTTTCAATTTTAATAATTGCACTATGCTTTGTCCCTAAAACTCTAGTCAAAAGCTGAAGGAAAATTCATTTTTGAATATTTCAATAAACTCTGAAAATTTAATTATTCTCAACTAACTATAAAAAATGTAAATGTCTGCAATGTAGCTTTACTAATCAGACTATAGAAAAATTAAGAGTGTGTGCGTACTGATTAATTCTATGTATATTATTTATTTTTTCTTCAGCTTCTAAATAGTGTTTTTTCAGACATTAATGTTCGTCTTACCACTGATGCGGACTTTACTTATGTGTATACATACAAATAATGCAAACCTAATAATTCTCAAACTTTCTGCTAAAACATTGTTGTGTCGTGGAAACAATTGCAAATTAAGGCTTTGAGAGTCATTGCCACCTGGAAATTTAAACTTAATTGGTCTAAAATATAGCGCTCAGTGTTGACAATTTATTAATAATCGAATAACAAGGTGGCAGCAGCATTAAAAAAAGCGTTGGTGCATTCCTACCTAGAAACTAATTAACGCCCTTCATTAAACTTCATACGGTTAAGATAATTATGCCAGAAAATACGGATAACAAAACTTCCCAATCAGACAATCAGTCTATTGCGTATAAAGAACGCCTCAATTCTTGGGCGATCGCTCGTCAACTTCCTAATACGCAACGGGAGATTGTTGCTCGCTTCCGCAGCCGTTCTGATGCCGATGGCTATATGCGGCACCTTCCTCAAGAAATACCAGATGCTTCCTACATGATTGTTTTTGATTGTCAACGCCAAGAAGCTGCAATTTAAAGTAGAAGCAAATCGCATTAACTCTTGTTTTTAGTCCAATATGCTTGGCTTAAGGGTTATTGGTCTTTCAAGACGCGATTTATCGCGTCTCTACAATCTGGTTTTGAATTTCCATTACCCTTTTCTTGCGATCGCAGGCGTAATCTACTTAAAATTTGCGCGAACCACTATATTTAATTTGCTCTCCAGCCAGAGGCTTAGATCCCCGACTTACTTCAAGAAATTGGGGATCTTTTGGTTTCTAGTAGCTTCTACCATCTCCATTAACGTAAGGTCATACTACAAAAAATTAGCAGTTCTCATACTAATTTTCGGGGAAGCTGCACATTAGACTTTTTGCAGAAATCGGGTAAAGGGTAAGGGTTAAAGGGAAAAGGGATAGAATTAACATTTCCCTTTAACCTTTCCCCCTTTCCCTACAACCCACATTCTGCAGGTTAGTTAGCAAAGCAGATAATATTTTCGACAGGGAGCA
>NZ_JAVRCK010000181.1:0-5621 GCF_034530815.1 Nostoc sp. DedSLP03 | reverse complement strand
AGAAAACATATTTCTTGTTTTTCTTGGAATAATTTATTCTTTGGAAATCCCTAATGTCGTAGAAGTAATCGATTGTTTAGTTAGTCTTTGCAGATTAGTTTTTGTGATTCCTTGGTTAGCTTTCGTAACTTGACAGATGATTTCAGTATCGAAAATCCTATCTCTAGATATCAGTGACCAGAGATATCTTAGTTGTCCCTGTTCGTCTATCCAGCCCCCTGGTTTTTGACTAAAATTCAGCGCTCCAATATATTTATCTTGGATTTTTACCCATTGACGATCCAAAAATGGTAAAGACTGCTCATCTTCTAGTAAATGATGCCGGATGTGAAAATCACTTGTTTGGGTTTCAATTAGTCCATTTATTTCATCTATTTTTAAGGGATTTGGGATTGCTGTTGGTGGAGAATGGTTAAATTGCTGCCAGATTACCGTCCAGAGTTCTTCAGGACTCAAAGCTTTAATCCCTAATTTCATCTTATTACTAAGCAAATTCTCCCATGATTGAAAACCATCATTAAATGAATTTTGCAGAATATTTTCAATCTTGGTATTATTAATGTAGTGAATCTCTCCAGTAAATTTGTACCAGAATTTCTCCAATTGTTTAATAATAGACTCAACAAAATCTTGATTTCGTTCCTCATCAGAAGCAACAGTATAAGTACACCATAACCTCAAGAATTTGTTTTTTCGGATTCCACTTTTGGTTAATCCTTTGATTCGTAATCTTTCACTACGAATCAATAGTTTAAGTTGTTCGACTGAACAAGTATTCTCAATTTGCTTAAGTTCTTGTTGCCGTTCATAATCCGAAGTAAATGAACCAAAATGTATGGTCATTGATTCTTGATCTGGGATTTCCTTAAGTCCGGCTTCTATCCCCTCGAATATCGGTAATATTTGTTCATTGGCTAAATTCGGATGAATCCCTAAACAATCAAAACAAAATTTAATCTGAATAAATTCACCTTTTTTGAGAATCAATGCACCTATGCCTTTTCTCCCGCCTAAATTCAAGTTGCAAATCCCTGCTAAATGAATAATGTCCTCAAAGGGAGTCAAGACTTTAGCAAACTCAATTTGCTCTTTTTCTAATTTTTTCTTACCTAATTTATCTGGATATTTAGATTGTTTCGGAGTTTTCATTATGAAGGCACAAATTATCTACGATTGGTGGATGATTCAATTTATTTACTGTTATAAAACAGGGAACTCTTAACTCTTAAGTGGGAACGGTAGAAAATGAGAAATTCAAGAATAATTCAGGAGCAGAGCCGGAGATGCTACGAAGCACCGCTTTTTCGGTCTATTACATTCCTGAATTATGACCCAACTTTTGGAGAAGCTACGCCCTAAGCGTAGCTATGCCGCAGGCTTTACGACAAGCTCAGGGCATCGCCCCTGACGGAGTGAATTTTGACTCTCAACCTACTTCTTTAATTCTGGGAATTCCTCTGTTGCCTGTTCCCTATTCCCTTTTAATTCTGATTTTTGTATTCTTTTTCAATGTTTTAAAAGGCATATAACCTCTGCTAATTCGTGGTACGCCGATAAATTTTCCCAAAAAATCTTTATTCGTAGAAACTACCCACCATGTTGCCCATCCCCAAGCAATACTTAATCCAGTTGCTAACCATCCAGCTTGAAATGTATAAGAAACAACAAATACATTCACTACTCCTATTACTGACCAAGGAAAAATTTGGTCGGCGGGAAATGGGCCTAATCTGGGTCTGTCTCCCAAAATTCTATTTACAGTCCGAAATTTATTTTCATTTTTCATGATCTCAAACTATTTCAGCATGAAAAGACTGTATTAAATCAGTTATCAGTTATCACAGTTTCAGTCAAATAGTTTGACCCTAACTGTTACCTACTAATGAGTGAGAAATGGGGGACTCTGACGATGCAGATAAATACATCACTCTCTACTGATAACTGTTTACTCTTGGTTATGCCGCACCTCCACCAACAATCAAGCCAGTAACTAAATCTCCTACAAAAACTGAAAGGACAATAATTAATGGAGTTCTGGCTAATGTTTGCCAATCTTCATCGTTGCGGGCCGCTTGAACAACCCGGACTAGGCTGATGCCTACGTAGAGTAAGAACAGACCCCTTAATACGTTGAAGAACAATGCTACAACTGCTTGTGTTTGTCCGTTCCCAGCATTACCAAAGGTATTAGTCATCCAGGTTTGAGCAGTGTTAAAAAACTGTGCATCGGCTGGCGAGGAAGCAAAGTCAAGTAGACAAACAACCGTCAAAATCGTAAACAACACCGCATAAAGATTGACTCCATACTTGCGTTGTATCTGCTCAAAATTAGTCAACAGAGCTTGAGATTGCTTTGGTAGTGCTATAGCGATCGCCGTAGCAATCATCAATCCACCTAAGAGGATGTTATGGACTGACATCGACACAATCATTGCCGCACCCGTCGTTCCCATTAGCACTAGTGTGCTATTTGTTATCGTGCTGTTCTTTTTTCCTGAAGCCAGTACAGCAGCAGTATCGGTATTAACAAACCTTTCAGTCTCGTTGCCGTAAGTATGCATTTCGTTCTCCTAAAACGATACGCATATTATTCGAGCTTTCACCCACAAAACCTACAAACTAAAGTACTAAAAAAAACCGTACCTTTGCTTACATAGAATATTTAATACAATCTATTTCACAGTAAATATAGCAACTAGACTGCTTATATAGATGTTATAGCTGTTTATTATCAGTATTTTAAATTATATAGGTATACAATTTTGTATTCATTAAGAAAAATTAGAAAAATAAGCGCCAGATAGCCTATTGACTTTTTTCCCTTTATTGGTTTTCTCATCAAGCAGGAGGGTGTGGGGTGGTGCGAATATGGTTCAGATAAGCATTTTTCACTTTCCTTGTGGTCTGGGGAATGGCTTTGCAGGTATTGGGTAAAGGATGTATCCAAAACCAATACCTTTCACCGAACCGTATTGGGGGTAGTGCGACTCGTTTGCGGTGAATTCATAACCGCTCCAACGGGGCTTGGTCAGTATGGAACCGATAAAGGCTGGATGTCGAGCTTGTCGCCGACTTGAATTTTAACAGTACCAGAGGGCAGTTCTAAAACCTGAGTAGCAACACTGCCCCTGTAAATTGGACAAGGATTTTTTGCACAGGGTGGAGCGTTGTAAATCACCGTCGTCACCATACTATCCTTTATGAAAATGATGTCTAGGGGGATTTTTACTTGCTCCATCCAAAAGGGGACATTTTTGTATTCCTTGCCCAAATTAAACAACATCCCGCGATCGCCGGGCAAATGATTGCGAAACTTCAGCCCCTTCTCTAATTCAACAGGTGTGGTGGCTACTTCCAACTTGAATGTCCGCTGATTGTAGGTGAGCATCTGCTTTGTGGGTAAATGCTGGGGACGAGTTTGCAAGTAGGCGATAGTTGATGAAGCGACAATTATTGATATTCCCGCAATTGGGCCAAGAATATTTAACAGTTTGTAAGCCGCAGCATATAAGTCGATTGTGGTGGGAATTTTGACTAATTGCATAATTTAACCAAAAATATTGACATTGCCGGCACTATATATACTTGAGTCAAGGGGACTGGACGGTAAACCTTGTAAATCAGCTTTGTTTCGCATACCCTCAATCCGTTCAGCTTCCCGGATTGCCAGAGGATTCATATTATTTCTCGCTGACAATAATGCTTCAAGTCTAATTTCTAGCGGCGGCAGTTCACCTATATGTGGAACATCGTCTGTGAACATCAGGCAAAAAGTAGAGATAGCCGCCCTTTCCACAATTGCTTGGATTTCCGCACCCACACAGCGATGGGTCGCTTTGAGCAGTCTACGCCATTCTTCATCGCTGAACCCATCTCTATCACGGAACCGATAATCAAATCTAGCGAGATGAATTTTAAAAATCGAGTGTCGTTCCCCATTATTGGGTAAATCCACCTTAAAAATGTCGTCAAATCTCCCGCTTCTAGTCAGTTCTGGTGGTAGCCATTCAATGTTGTTGGCAGAAGCAATAATTAATACATCACTCTTTCTTTCCTGCATCCAGGTTAACAACATCCCTGCTAGTCTTCGGGACAAATCATCATCGAGAGTAAATCCCTTGTCAAAGTCGTCTAGGTATAGAATTACACGGTTAATCCTGTCTACTAGTGCCAGCAAGTTTTTTAGCTTGTACTCCGCCATGTTGCCGTAACTACGAAAACTGCCCCACTCTAAAACGATCATCGGAATCCCCAATCGCTGGGAGCAAGCTTTCGCTGAATGAGATTTACCTGTGCCTGGGGGCCCAATCAATAAAATACCTTTGGGTAGCCGAAGATTATATGCTTTAGCTAACGGCGTTAATAAGCGCTTATATGTCTTAAAAGATTCCTGCATCAAGTCCAGTCCGCCAACTTCAATTGCTGGGGGCTGGAGAAACTCAATATTGTAAACTCGCCTGAGCAGGTCAGTTTTGTAAAGAGAAAGTTTTTTTGTCAGTTCTTGGGCTTTGGTACAAGAAGCTGTAGCCCAACTAATCCCATACTCAATATCTGCTAAATACATCCCCACAGCAGCAAGGGCGATCTCATGGATTTCCTTTTCACTATAGTTTTTTGGCAATACCCCTTGTAGATAATTACTGATTTCTTCAACTGTTGGCAGTTCTTGTGTAATCGTCGGCACAAATGCGGTAATTTCAGATGAAAGACTGGCGTTTGGCCCCAACAGGATAGCTGTTCTATTTGAGTTCCGGTTGTCAAGTTTCAGATTTATAAGGGCAGACTTAATCCATTCGGCGGTTAAGAAAAAATCCGGGTCAGTAGTTGAGTTTCCCAACCAAGGAAATATCCCCTCTAATATTAAAATGCCTTCTTTTTCAGTAGCTTTCCAAAATCGCAGGATCTCAAAGTAATCTTCGCGTTTATTTTTGGTTATCGGCTGATACTCTAGTACTTGTTGTAAAATCAAGTCCTGCCCATTAACCTCTAACTGATGTAATTGATCGTCTGATAGTGTCCACAGATAGCATAAAACGTGCTTTTGTTGACATTTCCTAGCAATGCTTTTCAGTAGTCTTGCCCTTTCTTGCAGTGGAGATTCTATCGCAATCAAAGGATTGTTTAGTTTTATCAGGTCAAATACTTGCTCTATCAGCGCAGTATTCATCGGTTTTTTTATTTGTTGGTCATCCTGATAATAAAAGTTATAAAAAATTGTTTCCACAGACAAAAGTATTGAAAAATACAGTACTTTTACCTCTTGCTTTTTGACTACAATATGCCATTCTCTCTTAATTTATCCGCATTATCTGAGTGAGCAATTTTACTTAAAATAAACGCTATATTATCAGAAAATTGCAATTCATATTAATATTTAAATCTCAACTATTTTTCGTATGTAATATTTGCCATATTTAGCTGGTAGATAAAATAAATATATTTAATAAATTGATTTTTAACCTTATTCATCTATTAAAATATTGACAAAAGATTGTGCAAAATTAGGTGTGCTTTTATGAGTTTCAATCTTAATAAAAACCAGATTTATGTACTTGCTTTACTGTTATGGTTAGAACAAAAGCATCGTTTTTCCGATATTCAAACCCTACTTCTCAATCAAG
>NZ_JAVRCK010000180.1:0-5631 GCF_034530815.1 Nostoc sp. DedSLP03 | reverse complement strand
ATGACAAATGACAAATGACAAATGACAAATGACAAATGACAAATGACAAATGACTAACTAACAATTCCCAAGACAAACTCACCTTCATTTACAGCTTGATTTGTTGCGACATCATAAACTAATCCATCATGTTGAGCGCAGACATCAATTACACTAGGTAGTTGACCTTCTTTATTAAAACTGAGAATTTGATACAGCTTGTCTCCAGCTTTGACTGTACTACCTAATGCTATTCTCCATTGAATCATCCCACCTGCGATCGCATAATATTTTTTTCGGTTGCTGCTAGATGCAAAAGTCATCTCATGGGTTTTTGTGTCACCTGATACAGACATTTGCAGTACACCTTTTTGTGCTAAATAATTTTTTACACCCCGTACACCTTTAGCAATTGAATCAGGATTCATTTGCATTCCTGAGCCTAATTCCAGTGTCCAAGCTTCCACATCAAACTTGATTTCTCTACCCAACTCTTTAAAACAAGCTTCCAGCGCTAACCAAGGTTTGATAAAAGCTTCATCAAAAGCATCACCATCGTATTTATCAAGTAAGATTCCAAAATCTAGTAGAAAGTGTTTTGCACTGTCTTCTCGATTTCGGAAGTAATAAAGGTAGTCTAAAGCTTGATTTGTAGAACTATGTAAATCAATTAAGTAGTCTGCATCTAAACTCAGGTTTTGTAACTTGTAGCCAAAAAGCTCAGTGTATGGCACTGCACTAGGAGAATTAATTTTTTCTAAAATTTTCGCAAATTGTTGCTTAATTATAGTTAGATAATTTTGTCGAACGACCTTTAGATCGATATGAAGTTGAGATTTAGTAAAAGCTACTAAATCATCAGCTTCTTTTTCGTAGTCCCAAAATATGCGATTCCAGTCTTTAGCTTCGTAAATGCAGTAACGTCCGGGGGAAAAATGATGAGCGCGTTCATTCGTCCCCATTGGATTACAAACGGGAACTAGCCAAATTTCTCCAGTTAAATCTGTATCATTTATTGTTAATAAAAACTCAATTAGCTGGTGAATAACGGCATTACCAGCAATTTCTGCACCGTGCAGATTAGATTGAATGTAAACCTTTTTACCAGGTTGAGCGCCGATGAATTTGTATAGTTGTAAAGATAGGCGATCGCCCGAAGCCATTTGACGTAATACAATAGTCTCAATAACTGGCTGCATAAAATAATTCGCTGATAATTTGAGTACATTATCGCTGTATCTGTACTGAATTAAAACTCAATCTTCCTCTCTGTGCCTCTGCGTAAATTACTCAAATTAAGCTAGCATCAATTTACCCAGTAACCAGCACAGCAGCAATGGCAACAAATTGGTTGCGAATCACCCATCAAGGCGAAACAATCCAACTTTCTTGGCAACGCGGATACGAAAATCCTCGCCTAGCCGCAGCAGTCCCTTTCCAACAACCTTTCGATGAAGAAAACGCGGCTGAATTGCGCTGGTATTTAGAAGATTATTTACAGTTTCCTTACGGTATTTTTCCAGATAACGCTGTAAAAATCGAACAAAAATTACAGCACTGGGGACAACAGCTATTTGAGTTAGTATTTCGCAGCACAGAAAAAGGAAGAGAGTTTTTTCAAGAAGCTACACGGCAAGGACTCGATAAATGCGAACTGGGCATCATTTCCGATAACGCCAACGTGCTGAATTTACCTTGGGAATTGCTGTATTCCCCCGACTATCAATTTCTTGCACCTTCACTGGCGGGGATGTATCGCAGTCTCAGCAGTCAGGGCGTAAAAGCACCATTGCCACCAATGCCCGATGACCAACTGAATATTTTATTAGTTATTGCCCGCCCTTATGATGAGCAAGACGTAAATTTTAAAACCATTGCCCGTCCTTTGCTGGCGGCGTTGCAACCAATACGTCAGCGAGTCAACTTGAAAGTATTGCGTCCCCCTAGCTTGAAAGCTTTTGAAGCAGAACTCCAGGCAAATAAAGGTTTTTACCATATCGTCCATTTTGATGGACATGGGAATTTTGACAGCGATACTCAAGGAGTTTTAGTCTTTGAAGATGAGCAGGGAAACGAGCAACTTGTTAATGCCAGAGAAATTGCCCAATATTTAACAGATTGTCGCGTGCCGATTTTTGTGCTGAATGCTTGCAAGTCTGGGCAAGTAGGCGAAGAAGCCTTTTCTTCAGTGGCGGGACAGTTGGTGAAATTGGGGGCAAAGGGTGTAGTAGCGATGGCGTATTCAGTTTACGCCAAAGGTGCAGAACACTTTGTTGGGCGGTTGTATGGGGAATTAGTCAGGGGAGAGTGTATCGCTACAGCCGTTGCAGCAGGGCGCAAGTCCATGTCTATTGAAAAAATGCGCCCCAGTCCCAAAGGAAATTTACCTTTACAAGATTGGCTTGTGCCGGTGCTGTATCAGCAGGAACCCTATACGCCTTTTGTTCCTCAAAAGACAGCACCCAGTTTTGCCGATTTGATGGCGCAAGCGGACAACATTTCAGAAAGCAGCAAAGCTGTAGGTTTACCTGATGAAAGCGCTTATGGTTTTATTGGGCGAGATTATGAGATTTTGCGTTTAGAGAGAGCATTTCGGCAAAATCATCTGGTGCTGGTGCAGGGAATGGGCGGTGTCGGTAAAACTGAGTTAGTCGCAGGTTTCGCCCGGTGGTTGGATGATACCCAAGGACGCGAACGTATTTTCTTCACCTCCTTTGAACAAGGTGCGGGGTTGAGTCAGGTAATTAACCAAATTGGTAGGGCGTTGGGCGGTGAGAGATTTTCCCAAATGATGCTAGAACAGCAAGAGGCTGTGGTGCGGCAATATCTGCAAACTCATCCTTGTTTGTTGATTTGGGATAACTTTGAACCTGTCAACGGTTTCCCCACGGGGAATGAACCATTATTGAGTGGGGAAGAGAGAAATAAGCTGAAGCGGTTTCTGAAGGAATTGCGGGGTGGGAAATCTTGGGTATTAATTACCAGTCGCCGCGAAGAACCTTGGCTAGATTGTGGGTATAGTTTAATCAATTTGCGGGGGTTATCTCAAGCGGATGCCCAAGAGTTAGCCGCGAAGATTTTGCAAACGGTGGGTGTGGAGAGAAAGAACCTGCCAGCAGAGTATTTGGAATTGCTGAAATTGTTGGGAGGACATCCCTTGTCGTTGCGGGTGGTGTTGCTGCATTTAAAGACGCAGACACCCGTGCAGTTAATTGAGGCGCTGCGGCGGGGGTTGGATACTTTTCAGGGAGTGGAGGAGGAAGGTAGGGATAAGTCGCTAACGGTGTCGTTGGATTATTCGTTTGCGAAGTTATCGGAGAAGGCGCAGCGACATTTACCGTTTTTGGCGTTGTTTTCTGAACGGGTTGATGTTGATTGGCTGCATATTTTTTCAACGAACCCTGATGATAGTGATGGAAAAGCTTATCAGGCGGTGTTTGGGGAGAACTTACAAAAAGCTGATTGGTTGCAGCTGCTTAATGAAGCCGCCGCCGCAGGTATTATGGAATATTTGGGTGGAACTATTTACAAAATTCACCCCGCATTACCTTGGTATTTGCGCCAGCAGTTAAACAAAATAGCTTCTCAAGAGGTGATTAATGAACTGGAAAAAAAGTTGCTATTTTTCTACGCTTATTTGGCGGATAAGTATCACCAGAAACTCATCAGCAACGCAGAATATGCAACTTTTATACTGCGAGTGGAAGAACCAAATCTGTTGCAAAATCTACGCCTAGCCGAACAGCAACAGGAATGGGCTAAAGCACAATCGATTCTACAAGTCTTGCAAGTCTATGAGCGCATCGGGCGCAAACCCGAATTTAAGTCGCTGCAAAAACGGGCGCTGAAGCAAATTGGTATCCACTTGGCAGATGCAAAAGCAAAGGGTAAAGATGCTGTTGATTTCTGGATATATTTGCGGAGTTACGAAGCTAATGAGGCACTACTAAGTGCTAATTTGGCAGGTGCAAGTAAAATTCATCAAGAAATTCTCGATGAATTGATCCCTTTAAATGACCTTTCAGAAAATAACATAATTGCTGTTTCTTATAACCAACTGGGCATAGTAGCCCAAAAGCAGAGGCAGTTTGATGTGGCGATTGATTACTACCACAAGGCGCTGAAGATATATGAAGATGCTGGGGATTTCTACTTTGCTGCTCATGAATATCACAATCTGGGCAATGTTGCCTATGAGCAGAGGCAGTTTGATGTGGCAATTGATTACTACCACAAGGCGCTGAAGATATATAAAGATGCCGGAGATTTTTACTCTGCTGCTCGTGAATATCACCAACTGGGCATGGTAGCCGAAGAGCAGAGGCAGTTTGATGTGGCGATTGATTACTACCACAAAGCGCTGAAGATATTTGAAGATGCTGGGGATTTCTACTCTGCTGCTTATGAATATCACCAACTGGGAAATGTTGCCCAAAAGCAAAGGCAGTTTGATGTAGCTATTGATTACTATTACAAGGCGCTGAAGATATATGAAGATGCTGGGGATTTGTACTCTGCTGCTCGTGAATATCATAATCTGGGCAATGTCGCTTATGAACAGAGGCAGTTTGATGTAGCTATTGATTACTACCACAAGGCGCTGAAGATATATGAAGATGCTGGAGATTCGTACTCTGCTGCTAGTGACTATCACCAACTGGGCATGGTAGCCCAAGAGCATAGGCAGTTTGATGTGGCGATTGATTATTACCAAAAGGCGCTAAAGATATTTGAAGATACCGGGGATTTTTACTCTGCTGTTAGTGACTATCACCAACTGGGCATGGTAGCTGAAGAACAACAGCAGTTTGATGTGGCGATTGATTACTACCACAAGGCGCTAAAGATATATGAAGACGCTGGGGATTTGTACTCTGCTGCTGATGACTATTACACACTGGGCAATGTCGCCTATAAGCAGAGGCAGTTTGATGTTGCTTTTGATTACTACCACAAGGCGCTAAAGATATTTGAAGATACCGGGAATTTGTACTGTGCTGCTAATGACTATCACGCACTAGGCATGGTAGCCGAAGAACAACAGCAGTTTGATGTGGCAATTAAATATTATCAAAAAGCCTGGGAAGTTTATCAGCAATTCAAGGATTGGTATTGGGCTTCACTAACATTAGCTAAATGGGGAAGGGTTTTAGAAGCTCAAGAAAATTACGCTGAGGCTTTGCCAATTTACATTCGTGGTTTAGCCATTGGCTTACAGCATATTCAAGATTCGATTGGTTATTATATCAATGCTTTAGCCCGTATGCTCCAGCAGTTAGGTGAAAGCCAGTTTCAAAGCATTTGGCGCGAGGCAACGGGTGAAGAGTGCGCGGGTGAGGTGCGCGAGGCAATTTGGGCAGCGCGAGATAGCCTAGAAACAGAGTTGTAGGGTGCAGTGCAAGATTTATTGCCAACGTCAAATCATTCATAAGTTTTATTTAAGCATTGCTAGCGATGTCTACGACGGGCTACGCCTACGCACAAAGCGCACTACCCTAAGAGGATGTCTGAAAACTTTTTGGTGTTGTATTTGAGACTTGTAGATCCCCCTAAATCCCCCTTGAAAAGGGGGACTTTGATTCCGGTTCCCCCCTTTTTAAGGCTTGTCATTACCAACATCTTTTAAAGTGAGGTAGGGATGTAATAGAGTCA
>NZ_JAVRCK010000179.1:0-5933 GCF_034530815.1 Nostoc sp. DedSLP03 | reverse complement strand
TTTTTATCCGTATTATGCCGCAGTTTTTTTCAAAAATCAAATATGATTCCTATAATAGGATAATTTTTGGCTCCGTATTCCTTCCAGAGTAATTTTAACTGTGCTAAATCCTTGCTTGATAGTTGAATGTTGAAATTATCATAGAGAGGCAGAGTTGGAAATTCTCGGTTAGCTATGGGGCGGCAAGTTTGGTCATTATGAGCAAAATGATGCTCTTTTACCTTGCCTTTTTTAGCGGTTAGCTCACCATTACAGTAAGGACACTTAAGTAAAGTCTTCCCCCTGTCGATATCTTCAATACATATTAATATCCCATCTTCATCTACACCGTATTTTAGCCACATTGCCACACCATTATTGAATAGTTAAAGTTGCTTTTACAAGTGTGCTTCAACTTTTCAAAAATGTATCTATCTTCTGAAGTAGGGTAATGTTGATTTGAAGAATGTAAGTGCAATGGAGTGAAGCCGCTTTATCGTCGCCCCTTGATCTCCTTCCCTCCTCATCTGAGATGATAAATATTGCTTGTATGAATAGATACTAGAAAAATTCTTAGAGGAAAAGCCTAAAACTTAAGTTGACTTGCTTGAAAAACTAAGCGGTTGTCTTGGTTGCTATTTGGCACGGTGATGTCCTTAGTGATGGCAAAGCACTAATACAGATTAAACAACTACAAAATTGTTGTTGGTTAGTGACAACCCAGCAGATAATTGTGCAAATTGCAGCTGAGTAAACCCAGATGCACTACCATCTACGTCCAAGAACAGTCCACCTGTAGCGCTGTTGTAGATAAATCGCTGTTCGCTAGTAGTTGCAGATGTTCCGATGGTAAACTGAGTAGCCAAGAGTGTGCCTGGTGATAACCCACCAAGACTCTCATAATAAATACTAGCTAATACCTGAATCACTTCATTGGTGGCGTTGAAGTCATAAAGGCTATCAACGTTTTGATAGTACTCATTAAAAACAAAGGTATCAATACCATCCCCCCCATAGAGGGTATCATTGCCATTCCCCCCATAGAGCGTATCATTGCCAGAAGTCCCCACAATATTGTCATTGTCGGTTGTACCTGAGATATTTAATCTTTCGATATTCTTGTAACTAACCCCACTCGTGCCTGCGGTAATTAAGCCAATGTTAGTGGTGGCATTAAAAGTTGTCGCGATACCCCCTGTAGCATTGGTGTAATCGGCGAATAACAAATCGTTACCCTTACTCCCATCTATCGTATCTTTGCCACCAGATCCCGTAGAGAGCGTATCATTGCCGGATGTCCCCACAATATTGTCATTGTAGGCTGTACCTAAGATATTTAATTGTTCGATATTCTTGTAACTAATCCCACTCGTGCCTGCGGTAATTAAGCCAATGTTAGTGGTGGCATTAAAAGTTGTCGCGATACCCCCTGTAGCATTGGTGTAATCGGCGAATAACAAATCGTTACCCTTACTCCCATCTATCGTATCTTTGCCACCAGATCCCGTAGAGAGCGTATCATTGCCGGATGTCCCCACAATATTGTCATTGTAGGCTGTACCTAAGATATTTAATTGTTCGATATTCTTGTAACTAATCCCACTCGTGCCTGCGGTAATTAAGCCAATGTTAGTGGTGGCATTAAAAGTTGTCGCGATACCCCCTGTAGCATTGGTGTAATCGACGAATAAGAAATCGTCACCCTTACCCCCATCTATCGTATCTTTGCCACCAGATCCCGTAGAGAGCGTATCATTGCCAGAGTTCCCCACAATATTGTCATCGAAGGCTGTACCTAAGATATTGAATCGTTCGATATTCTTGTAACTAATCCTACTCGTGCCTGCTGTAATTGAGCCAATGTTAGTGGTGGCATTAAAAGTTGTAGCGATCCCACCGGTAGCATTCTTGTAATCGACGAACAACAAATCATCACCTGTCCCTCCATCAAGTAGGTTATCGCCTATTGAACCGCTAGCACCCAATGTATCGTTACCTGAGCCTCCGTTGAGGGTGTTATTGCCTGTTGAGACAGAGTTATTGAGGTCGCCGAAGGATTCCAGGAATTCACCAGAAATGTCAAGAAAATCATTGCCATCGCCTCCATCAAACAGGTTATCGCCTGTTGAACCGCTAGCCTTCAATGTATCGTTACCTGAGCCTCCGTTAAGGGTGTTATTGCCTTTTGAGCGAGAGTCTTCATTAGTCCTGTATGCAATGCTGAATGCGCCAGAAATGTCAAGATAATCATTGCCAGCGCCCCCAGAGAGCAGGTTATCGCCTGTTGAACCGCTAGCACTCAATGTATCGTTACCTGCGCCTCCATTGAGGGTGTTATTGCCTGTTGAGACAGAGTCGGAGTCCGAATTCCCGGCGTTGCTGAACAGAGTGAGTAATCTGCCAGAGATGGAGATATTATCATTGCCATCGCCTCCAGAGAGCAGGTTATCACCTTTTGAACCGCTAGCACCCAATGTATCGTTACCGTTGGTTCCAATGATGTTTGTCATAGCTTTTACCTACATCTATCTAACTTTTCAGTAACTTTAGTTTTCAACCTGCTGTTTGTGCTGTTGAGCACACAAATAATCCACCGAAATTTGATATTTTCGGCATACTTTCTTCTTGACTTGATATTTGGTTTCTTGCTAGCGTTGAAGTTTTACTATAGGAATAATATTTTATTTTTGAACAAAATTAGGTATTGTCGGCTGTGTTAGAACGCACTTTGTAACGCACCATCATCAAGGATTTGGTGCTGTACTCTCGGCTAGCTCCCCTACATAACTTTTGGTAAAATCAAATACTATTCCTATAGAAGAGAAAATAATTAATGGTTGGGCGAAATTATTTTTATACCCTTTTCATGGGCAATCTTATTTAAATATTTAGCCTGAAAATAGAGAACATCTCAATAACCCAACACTAACCATATACTACCGTATTTAGCTAAATATCTTTGTTTCAAAACACATTGAGAGCATATTCTTAACATTATTTATTGATTAATTAATTTACCGATAATGGGAAAAGGGTACTAGGTTACACTCTTTACCAATCAAGTATTTGAAGCTATGGCGCTCCGCGAGCGCCAAGAGTGCGATGGCGTAACCGCCCGCCTTCTTGCGATCGCATCTCTTAAAACTGCCCATTATTTTGCACAATGAGGTATATTTTGTCCAGTGTGGCATCACCGTGCCAAAAAAGGTTTTTTGTACGCTAAGAAAAATTCAAGTGCCTAAAATGACGATTTTTCGTTCAAACTCGATCAAAACTAGCAGCATAATCATAGTTTTTTCACTAAAAAGCGCTTCTTGAAAGGCTTACCTCATCTTACTTTCAGCCTTAGAGTACAATTAACCCGGTTTGGCACGGTGATGCCTATTTGGAGGATAAAAAGCACAAACCACAGAGCGATGCCTACGGTGGTTAATTACGCTCCTGTGCTTTTAAGCGAGTCAAGCTGCTATTTGTGCGATCGCCTCAGCAGTCAATAGTAATTATTCATATCAGGAGGCAACAGTTGTCTCCCTGTTCCCCTCTTAGGAGGCTTTGGGTTTAACGAACTTGAGGGTCATGCGATCGCTCTCCCCAATAGTGAGGAAGCGTTGCCTATCTTTTTGACCCTGGCTCAAGGTTGGAGGTAGTGTCCAGACTCCGCCTGGATAGTCTTTAGTATCCTTTGGGTTGGCATTAATCTCTGATTTGCCTACCAACTTGAAGCCAGCTTTCTCCACAGCAGTAATTACCCTATCTTCAGACATATAACCAGTTTTAATACTCTCTTGCAAAGAAATATCTGGTTTGCCACGGTGTTCTTCCACTCCCAAGATGCCCCCTGGCTTGAGTGCTTTATAAGCCGCCGCATAAACCTGCTCGTCATAGCCAGCTTTGACCCAGTTGTGAATATTGCGGAAGGTAAGAACTAAGTCTACAGAATTGTCTGGGGCTAGGGTGAGTTCGGTTGGGGGATTGATTTGGGCGACTTTGACCTTACCAAAAACCTCTGGATTAGCTGCTAGTTTTTCTTGGAAAGCCAAAGCGGGTTTACTTGTGCTCTTAGCCAAGTTAGTAACTATGAGTTGCCCCTTTGCCGCTAGAAACGGCGCTAATATCTCGGTATACCAGCCGCCCCCTGCCCACAATTCAACTACGGTCATATTTGGGTGCAAACCGAAGAATTCGAGGGTCTGGGCTGGGTGGCGGTACTTGTCTCGGTCACGATTTGCAACGGAGCGATGACTGCTGGTGAGTATGGTTTGGAGCGTGGTGCTGTTGAATGTCGCTTTCTCACCACTCTCGTTAGCTAGAACAGTTGGGGGCATTACGGATGCCAATACAAGGATTGCTAAAGTCAGGGCTTTCAGTAAGCCTTGGCGGGGGGTAAGATTTTGTGCAAATTTCATAACTGTTGTTTTTACTTTCCGCTTCAGCATAGGGCAAATAGTGTTCTCATAAATGAGTGCGATGGCGTACCCGTCTGCTGTAGGTATTACTCTCCCGTTTTCCTCTCTACGAGACGCTACTCGCGTTCGCTTGAATGAGGACAGCGTAAAATTCTTGATAGCAATCTTTTTACTGGCTATGAATAGTTGTTACATTGTGCTTTAAATCACTTTATAAGTTCTGACTCAAGGTGGTAAAAGAATTGTTGTTGGATGGTTGTGTCTACACAAGAGTTCAACAAGAGTTAATTTCTTTACCGCCTAAGAGACTTTCATGCTCAAACAGATATCTGGAATTGTCGCCCTCTTTATTTTAACTTTGGGGTTTGCATCTACATCTGTTGCTGCAACTCCCCGTTCAACTTGGGTAGAAAATGAAATTTACCAATACAACCATCCCTTTGCTTCTCAATTGCCCCAAGAACTGGCAACGAAAATGCAAAAGATGACAGCTAGCCCCTTTGCCTTCTATCGAGGAACGGCTCACATCTTCTACCGCGATATGCAAACATTACCAAGTTCAGGATTTGTCAATTCTTCTACTGATGCCATTTGGTTAGAGGGGGATATGCATCTGCAAAATCTTGGGGGAATGAGAGATGGCAACGATAATAACGTCTTTGATACTACTGACTTTGATGAAGGTTATCTTGGCCCTTATGTTTGGGATTTGCGACGTATGGCAGTCTCGATTCTCCTAGCAGCCAAAGAAAACGGCCTAAGCTCCAGTGATGGTCAAGATATTGTGCGGAATTTTCTGGATGCTTACCTCAACAAGATGAGCGACTTTAAGGGGACTAACGACGAGCTATCATACCGTTTGCAAGAGAGCAATACCAACGGTGTGGTCAAGGATTTAATTCAACAGGCAGCAGCCAAGAGCCGCTCTAGTTTGCTAAATAAGTACACGCTGCTAAATAGCAGTAGCAATCGAGTTTTTCAGACAACCTCTGAACTCCAGCCTGTATCCAGCAGCACCTACTCAGATATTACTGGGGCAATGAGCAGCTACATCGCTTCAATTCCTAGCAGTAAGCGCTACAGCAATAGTTACTACACCCTAAAAGATATTCGTCTCAAATTAGGTTCTGGTACTGGTAGTCTTGGTAAGTATCGGTATTACTTGCTGATTGAGGGCCCAACTTCAGCAACCGACGACGATCGCATTTTGGAGATGAAGCAGGAAGCTTCTAGCGCTGTAGCGATCGCAGCTCCAGGTTTACTGCCAAGTTCGGTCTATGGAAATCATCAAGGGGCGAGGGTGACAATCGCTACCAAAGCGATGCTCTCTAATACCGACCCGTTGGTTGGCTACACTACGGTCAGTGGTATCCCCTTTATGCTGCATGAAAAATCCCCTTACCAGGTAGACTTTGACTATACCTTACTAACCACTAAATCAAAGTTCATGGATGCGATGGGATATGCAGGTAAGGTCGTTGCTAAAAACCATGCTATCCCTCTTCTGTCACTCTCCGGAATAAGCAAATAGTAAAAAAGCGAAATCAT
>NZ_JAVRCK010000178.1:0-5958 GCF_034530815.1 Nostoc sp. DedSLP03 | reverse complement strand
GGTAACTTTCATCTTCTTACTTCTCCCGCCTTTTTTCCTAATTCACATTAGGCGTTACTACTGAAAATATCCAAGAACGAGAAAAATCACCTGATGGCACCAAGGTTGTCTTAGAACCTAATGAACTTTATGCAATTTCTGTCGCAAATCCCCTACCGCTAACACGTAACGACCACATCGCTGAATGGTGGCCTAGGGACATTCCAGCAAATGCCTTGATCGGTGGTGCCGGACAAATTCGGGCCCGGGGACGGCTCGCCTTATTTGCGAGAGTAGGCGATATTGATGCTTTAATTGCTCAAGCAATCAATGCTGTCCGCGAAATTCGCACTAGTAAACAAGCATTTTCAGAGAACTTTCAAGTTTCCAGTCGGGATGGTGTCGAAGTTTTTATTGTTGGCAGTTTAGCGGGTGGAACGGGCAGTGGCACATTCTTAGATACAGCTTTTTTAACACGGCAACATCTCAATAATTTTTCTAATATTACAGGAGTATTTGTTTTACCCAGAGTGTTTGCCAATATTCCCCAAACTCACTTGGTGAAGTCTAATGCCTATGGCGCTCTCAAGGAAATCGAACACTTTTGGGGATTGTCACCCTCTAATAGCATTGAGATTGATTATGGCACCAAAAAAATCAAAGCCGATCGCCCTCCCTTTGATGCTGTATTTTTAATTGACGGGGTTAACAAAAATGGAACTGTAGTCGGTCGTCCAGACGATTTACAAAATTTAGTTGCAGATGGCTTGTACATCCAAATTGGTTCTCAAATCGGTTTAGACGCTGCTAACGTTGCTGATAATATTCGCGCTTATCTGGCAACTGGTGAAAAAGTTCGAGGACGCAATATAAATTATTGTAGTTTTGGCTTTGCTACCCTGACTCTGCCAGTACAGCAATATGAGCGGATGAAATTAGAGGATGCTCAAAGCTTGCTGAAAAATGAGTTGATGGCATCTACCGCAACAATCGATTTAGAAAGCGACATTACCCGATTTTTAGAAGATTGCAAGTTAGCAGAAGCGACTACTCTCCTGAATGCGTTGACTGAAAGCGATCGCGGCGGGCAAATGAAACCCGAATTTAGAATTGGCGAAATCCGTCAGGATCGCACAGCTTTGCCGACAATCAAAGAACTCTACAAACGGCAGTTAGATCAATTTGAACAACGGACGGGTCAAGAACTGGGATTGAGTTTTTATCGCTTAGAGCAGACTGCATCTGCTGCGATCGCAACTTTCTGGGAACGCGGTCTTAACCGTCCCAATGGACTAGCTTATGTTTCGGAATTTTTGAGCAAACTTTCCCAAAAATTAGACGAATTACAGCAAAGTGTGCAGCAAAAATCGCAAGAGGCGCAATCCAGCTTCAATGCTTTGAAATTAGAAGCTCAGGAAGAAAAAATTAAAGAAGCCGCAGAAACTTGGTTCCCAAATAAAAACACAATCCAAGCAGCTTGTCAGAGATACAAAGAACGGGCTGACCAAAAGTGGAAAACTTATTTACATTGGAAACGGTGTGATAAAGCGGCTGAACTCTATGGTGTACTACGGGCTAAGGTAGAGCAAATCCAGGAAAAATGTCAGCGTCTACACAGCAACTTAGATAAAGTTTATCGAGATATAGAACAGAGTTATCACGAGGTCAGCCGTCAAGGAAGTAACGATAATCCTTTTATTCACACCATTCAGCGCATCAATCTGCAATCGAAACGCCCCAAAGTTACTGGCGAAGATTTTATCCGTTGGCATCGAGAACAGTCTCAAACTTTAACAAATTGGTCTGAGAAAAAAGCTGAAGATGTCAAGAACGAAATTCTGAAATTTGTAAATGAAGCTTACTATCCTCTCACCAGCATGACTGTTGAACAGGTTTTAGCAGATAGCAATCCTGAAGATGCGGGGCAAGATTTGCAACAACTTGGCAAACTTGCAGTTCCTCTTTGGCAGTATGAAGAAACGGAAATTCCCGTTCAACAGCAGCACGTAATCACAGAATTTTATTACTACGGAGTAGAGAGCAACAACACAATTTTTAGCGATCCGCCTCTTTCTAATCGTTTGCCTAAAGGAAATAATAATCCTTCTTTCGTACCAACAGGTGAACCTCATAAGGTGATGCTGTTTCGAGTAGAAATTGGTGTTCCCTTATTTGCATTCAACGGAATGAGGGATATGGAGTCAGCCTACCTAGATCCAAATAAAGTCTTTAAGCATTTGCATCGTAATTGGACAAACTTAGCTAATTTAATTCCTCCAGAAGATGACGGTGGGGCATTGCGTTGGTTTGCTTTAGCCCTGGCACCCGATCCATATAAATTAATTGTCAATCAGGGTAAAAAATATTTTGTTTCTACAGAACAAGCGAAAAGATTAGACGGCGGAGTTTTGCCATTGGGAGGCGATCGCAAATCAGCATTTAAAGCTTTCAAAAGTAACTTGCCTTTAGTCAAGGAAATTGCTAACAAAGTTGAGCAGATTACCCACGAAGACCAAGACAAAGCCAAATCTACTTTGCAAAACTACATCAATCACCTCAATCAAGTTTTAAAGGGAGGCAAGGTTGATGCCCAAATTCAAGAACAGGTAGAAATGGAAATCCAGGAAATTGAAGCTTACCTGGAAGATTTAGATGTGATTATTTAGCCCTATAGTTTGCACTCTGAGAGTGTCCCCATGCCAAAACCAACTATTTTACTTGCACTCGATCCTCACAGTGCCGCTTTTTGTACAGCCATTAAACGGCAACTGCAAAAATTTCCAGCCGAGCAAACCTGTTTAATCCAAACTTATAATTTAACTTGGGATGGTCAAACTTTTGGCTTTAGTGGCGAGTTAGATCAGTTTGCTGACACGAGTTTTGAGCTGGCTCAAACTCATAGTAAACAAGCTTATGTTTCCAAAATTCGTACCCAGTTCAGTGAAGCGACTGGCGAACTGCAAACTGCACTGATCGAATTATTGAAAACGGCTAGTCAATCCAAAGAAGCGATCGCAGCGAAACGCCAAGGAGTAGAAATCAGCAGCAGCCATCGAGTATATATGATGCTTTCAGCCAGCAATCAATTTGCTAGGGGAGTAGTTTTTGACATAGTACGCTTGATTCGTTGGCTATTTTCTAAGTACTTTACAGATATTCCTTACAGCTTAGAAGCTTTATTGCTATTGCCAGGGTTATTTACCCAAGCCACAACTGCTGATTACGGTGCTGCTTACGCCTTCCTGAAAGAATTAGATTACAAAATGATCGGTGGCGTTGTAATTACAGGTGCCCAAAAAGTACCACCTTTTGATAACTGCTGGCTGATGGACGAGCGAATTGGGGGACTGAAGGATAATTTGCCTAGCTATGCTGATGCTTTGGCAGGTTTTCTCACCGTGGAACCGGAAACCAACGGCTTATTGCTTGGCGCACAAAAAGTGCGGGGAAAAATACCCGCTTATAGTTCATTTGGTTATGGAGAATTGTTTTTCGCAGGAGAAACAACTATTAACCGTTTGAGTGCTGGCTTTGCTGCCGATATTATCATGGAGCAGTTTTTACCGAAGGCAGAATTCACTCCCGAAGCAAGTCGCAAATGCCTATTAGATGCTAAAGGATTTGTTCTCAGCGAAGATTTCAGTAATGCTTTTCTGCAATTAGAACGAGACAACGGTAAACCAGTTTGGCAAGATTTTAATCCGCGTATTGACATTCATACTGGCATGGCGCGGGAATATGGGATGGAATTGCAGCGTGCTTATCGGCAGTTTGAAAATAAAGAGCTACTTTCTTATAAGCGCACGTTGGAAAAGTGTTGTAAACAACTACAAGGAAACCTCACCAGCTTCCTAGATCACAGCATAAATAGCTATATTGATGCTACACCTAGAGGCTTACATGAAGGAGTTAGGCTATTAAATATATTGACCTTTTTGTATTTGGAACTGCAAACGGATGCCATTGGCGATCAATCCCAAAATCTGGTTACAGAACTACGTGCGGCTGAAGCATTTCTCGACTCAAGATTGCAGGTAACAATTGATCGAGAAGAGACTCAAAAGCTGCTTAACCAAGTTCTATCCTTAAAATTACGGCAGCAACAATTACAAGATGGTTTAGCTGAAAGAAAATCTGAAGAACAACTGCAAGATTTACAAACAACTCAGAAACAGCTAGAAATAGCAGTTGCTGACTATCGTCAAGCGTTAAATACTGAAATCGAACAAGCTCGACAAATTCGCTTTATGGCGATCGCTCGCGCTCGCGAACAAGCTGAAGCTGCGATCGTTGTAGCTCAGAACCACTTAACAGCCATTGAAAATCAACTCGAAAAAGCTACAGATAACTTAGATGAACTGCTAACGGAAGAAAACCGTTTTCGTTCACAGTATTTGATCGTTTATCCTACCTTGGTTACTGGTGCAATATTCGCCTTGCTGGTTCTAACCGGAATTTTCAGTCAATCAACACTATGGCTATTTTTGCAAAAGTTTTGGGCTAACTTAGTTAGTTATCTGCTTTGGACTGCGGTAACAATTTTGACTTACTTAGGTATTGTTTGGCTCAAGTACAGCACTAATATTCGCGATCGCATTCAGAAGGTTCAGAAACAAATTAAACGCTTAGAAAGCTCTATTAAAGCAACCGCCGTCGAATTGCGTCGCAGCTATAACGAACAATTAAAGTTAGAGTACGATTTATACGCCCAAAATCTCCGTGTCGAGGCGTTAAATTATTTGATTAAAACAGCTAAACAAAGAACTGAAACCTTACGTCAAACTCTGTCCGATTTCTCTGAAATATACAATAATTTGGTTGCTCAACGCGATCGAGCTACTACGAAGTTCTCCGAAACTCGGCTCACAGTTCTAACTGATGCGGATATTGATACTTATTACCAAAGTTTTCTTTCCACATTACCAACTGAAAAGTTTACTCAGGAACAGGTTAGCCGTTCTCAGTCGTGGAAAATTTCTGCTGAAGAATTTCAGAATCAACTTATACCCTTTGCTCGTCAGCAGTTCGAGCAGTTGGGTAATTTATCTATTGGCGAAGTATTAAAGCAATCAGATTTAATTGCCGCCAATACAGCTAATTTGCGTTTGAATCAACTTTATGACAGCGCTAGTTTGTTACTACGAATTCAAGATATTGACGCTAACTTAAACCCAACTTCTCAACGGGAAATTACTCTCTGGCTGGGAGCAAAAGATAAAGAACAAATTTTTGCGTTTTACAGTCGCTTTAGTCGTAGTTTAACCGCCTTAGTAGCTGAAGATGAGCAACGGTTGTGTATTTTGACTCGTTCCTTGGGCTTTCCGGCTTATTTTCTCAGCCAAATTGAGTATTATCGAGACTGCTATGAACGGACTCAGAGCGAACAAATCGATGAAGACGAAAACATTCCCGATTTAATCCCAGAAGAAATAGGTTCTGGTAGAGAATTAAAACTAGCTTATCAAACTTTGCTATTAGCGATCGCTCTTGGGCTACTATCCCAACATTCTCAAGGTGATTATCAATTTAACGGTCGGTCACTTGGTAAAGACCGAGAACAAATTACTTTAGCTTTAGCAACTGAGTTCACCTTTCAGGAACTCTATGGAGACTTAGAAGAACGTATCGAAACATTTGAAGGTGATTTTGTTTACCATAAATTACAGGAATTCGGAACATCTGCCTCATCTTTAAATCCATACGAACGTAAGCTTTTAGATCGTCTGCTTTCAGACTATAACCCTCTGAATTAGGCATTCAATCACCTTTTTTACTTCTCTGGAAATTGAATATATAGGACTCATATTTGATTTCTGAAAAAACTCAGTACACCTTTATTCCTATCTTCCCAGTCCCCAGTCCCCGATCCTTACGAGTAATCAGGAATCAAATAGGATTGCTATAGACTTAATCCCAGCCCCTAAAGCCCACATTCCGCAGGTGCGATCGCAAATGCTGTATTTTTAGAAATGACCTAAA
>NZ_JAVRCK010000177.1:0-6088 GCF_034530815.1 Nostoc sp. DedSLP03 | reverse complement strand
TAAAGACTTACCTGCACTACCTCCTGCTGTTTTTTAATTTGTCGAACTCACGTCAGTGAAGCTTCGATGGGATTTAACCCAGCCATCGCATCCATCAGTCTGGGTTCGGTTCGTAAATTCCAAATCAAGCCCATCGGGGGGAAGCCGACTGACTTCTGGCTGGAGCATGGGAGTCTGTTGGTGATGCTTCCAGGTTGTCAGAGTACTCATCTGCATCAAGTTCCTAAGACGAACAAAGTCGTTAGTACACGAATTAATCTTACTTTCAGACCGCACATCGGGGGAAGCAGATAACGGTACTTCATTGAGTGCGTAACTAATGCTAATTTCGGCACTTAAAGTCTACTGAACCTTGAAAACCAAATATCAAATAAATAATGCTAATTTTCTGGCGGAGTATCGGTTGTTGGCTGATATAAGGAACGCAATTCATCTAAGTTACTTGCAGTTTCTAGTCCTTTAAGAACTGCTCTTAATTGCTCGACATCTTCAAGAGTGGAAATTTCTGGTAATAGGCTTAAACCAAGAGTACCAAATTTCAGTTTCAAACCGACTTCAATCCCTTCTAACAAAGATTCCATACGAGCAATTCGCTCAAATGATGTCACGTACTGCATACGCACTTGTGCCTCCAATTGTTCAACTTCTGTTTTAAACTCTAGTTCTAAATCCAATGGTAACGTCAGCATCCAGTCAATAAAAACCAACAGGTTAATCACAGCCTCGCGTTCAAACCCCTGCTCATACAGCCGACGAACTAAAGCGAGTTTTAATTGTTTCCTTTGCAATCTATTACTGCGGGTTTGTACTGCTGCCAAGTGAGCTAACACCACCGTAGCAAACGGGTTACGGCTAGCTTCTAGCTCTCTCCTCCTTTGTTGATAGTCTAACAGCTTGATTATCGGAAACTGAAAATCAACTGTACACCCAAATAATTCATAACCAAATTGATTTGGTCGCCATTTGATGTTGTCATCTCCCAGTACCGCCAAGGATGCAACTGAACGATTGTAACGGTCGAAAATCCGGTAGTTGTATACAAACATACGCTTGGGAAAATCGGTTTCTTCTTGGCTTTGGACTTCTACGTGAATCAATAGCCATTCCTCTTCGCCGCCGATGCGGTAAATTTTCACCAATTTATCTATCAATCGCTTTCCTAACTCGGCATCCCGGACTACCTGCTGTAACTCCTGATCGAGAAACACAAAACCTCTACTCCAATCAATTTGAGCATGAGCTTGAGGAAAGAAAAATTGCATGAAGTCTTCAAAATACAACTGCAACATCTGCTTCCAGGGCGAATCGTATTCAGTTTGAGGTGTTTTATTAGCCATACTCAAAAATTGTTTATCTAAACTAGCCAGGAAGTGGATAACTTATGTTTAAGATCCCAACACAATTTCACTTCAATATTTGTCTTATCTTTCGTACTACATCAAGTTTAACAACAACAAATTTAGTATCTTCAGAGGTGAGGAAAAATGACTACTGATAGCTTCAGCGATAACAGAAAAAAACGCCATATTTACATGGATAGTAAACTTGATGATTTGCCTTTAACAATGGAGGCTTATCGTGTTTACTGCCATTTGTGCCGTCGCGCTGGTTGTGATAACAATGCTTTCCCTTCCTACAAATCTATCGGGGAAGCTTGTTTTCGTGGTTCTTTCCCAAACTCACCAACTGACAGTTTAAGACGAAAAGCGATCGCGGCGGTTAACGAACTAATTGCTTGGAATTTGATTCACAAAACCAGCAGAAGTGTTGATGGGCTACAAACATCAAATCACTACAGTCTCACAGATATGGAGGATTGGTTTACTGCTCCATCTACTCAATCTACTCTCATCCGAGGCAGTAAACAACAAAAGAGTGCTGGGGGGACACCCCGGTAGTGCTGGGGGAACACCCCCGGTAGTGTTGGGGGAACACCCCGGTAGTGCTGGGGGGACACCCAAAGATTATCCAATTAAAGATTATCCAATTGAAGTCTATCCACTCAAGGACGCGCCCCTGGCAACGCCCCCCGCGCCCCCCACCCAAGAGTGTGTGTGTGAAAAAGAAGAACTTGATTTAACAACGAAAGAAATTGAACTTGAAGAACCAACCCCAAAACAACTCATTTCGTTGTCAAAAAATTCCGATTCTTCGCAACAAACCGATAACCCCTCTTGTAGACCAACTATTGCGGCGGGGTCGTTCGAGAAATCCGAACAATCGAATAAGAAGCTGCAACTAACCTGTCTTTACAAGGCAGCCCGGAACGTCGAAGAACTGATTGATGCTTGGTTAACAGACCCAACTGCTATGAGTGATGATTCTGTGCCCCTGCTTGTCAGAGAAACAATCAAGTGGAATTGCTGGGTTTTACCTTGGCGCAGTGGACAGAGGAAGCTAAATAACCTCTACCAGAATTTCAACCCGATAGTCTTGGACTTCTTAGCACAAGAACTAGCCACGAAGTCTAAACGCTCGGCACAACTCGAAATTACTCATGCGATCGCAGTCATGAACACCTGGGAGAAAACCAAAGGGGGATGGACGAACCTGATGCAGCGTTATCACCAAGCACTGCAAACACAGAAACAACCCCTACCCCAACTGCATACTGCGACGGCAAAAAGACCAAGCAACACCACTAGCATCACGCTCGAAGATGCTTTGGCACAAGACCATAAGCGCCGTCAGCAAGAGCAATCCATTCGGGTTCCATCTAATGGGTATCAGCACAGCCAACAAATGCTGGAGCTAAAGGCAAAACTTCAAGCCAAAGCAAATGAGCCAAAAGTTTCGAGCAACACCAGACCATCTTCTACGAATTTGCGAGAAGTTGAAGCGCAGTTAAAATTAGCACTAAGAGCATGATTATGTACAGCAATCAAGACAACGTAGTTTCTTTTGCCCCTGATCGAAATCAAGTCAACTTGCCCCCACAAAACATTGAAGCGGAAGAAGCGATTTTGGGCGGGATTATGCTTGACCCAGAGGCAATGACTAGAATCAGCGATCGCTTTGTGACCCAAGCCTTTTACATCAGCGCCCACAAAGATATTTATCAAGCCGCAGTCCAACTTCATGCTACATACCAACCCACAGATCTACTTTCTGTCACCGCATGGTTGGCTGACCACAATTTGCTCAATCGCATTGGTGGCAGAAACAAATTAGCGACTCTGGTAGACCGCACTGTATCCGCCGTCAACATTGATGCTTTGGCGGATCTGGTGATGGAGAAATATCGACGGCGGCAGTTAATTAAAGCTGGGAATGAAGTTGTCAAACTCGCTTACGAAACAGAAACTGAACTACCGCTCGTACTAAATCTTGCTGAGGCGGAAGTTTTCACTGTTACCCAAAATCAAAGCGATGAACGCTGCAAGGTTTTCTCAGCACAAGACATGGGCATTGAACTTTTTCAAAAGTTGGAGATGGGGAATATGGCAGGTGACAGAGTTGGCTGGTACGACCTCGAAAATATCACCGGTGGCATTTATCCGAGCAGTTTAGTTGTAGTAGCTGCTGAATCCCACATGGGAAAAACGCATTTTATGATTTCTTATGCTTACGAAATCATGACCAAACTTGGAAAACCAGTTCTGTATGTAACTCCAGAAATGGATAAAAATCAACTCAATGCCCGAATGCTAGCCCGAATCACAGGCGTAGACGCTTCTATGATTCAAACCAATACTCAATGTTACTGGGAACAAATAGCACAAGGCATAGGACAGATGGTGGAACTGCCTTGGAAGGTTTACGAGCATTCCTCCCCTACAACCCCAATGATTGCAAGTGCGGTGCGCCGTGCCATTGCCGAATTCAGTGGTTCTATTGGTGCTGTGTTTATTGATTACTTGCAACAGATTCCTCTGGAGTCAGGCGGGAATATGGCTTTTGAAGTTGGCAAGATTACCCGCCAGATTCGGGATATTGCTAAGTCTCACAAAATCCCTGTTTTCTTGGGCTGTCAAATTAATCGGGGGAATCAAACTACGGCTGATAAACGCCCCAATCGTCATCTGTTACGTAACTCTGGTGAAATCTTTGAGGTTTGTGACCAGTTAATCATGCTTTACCGCGATGCTGTTTACACAAAAGACCCTAGCGATCGCACTATTGAGTTGATTGTTGAGAAAAACAGGCTTTACGGTAAGCTCGGCACTGCGACAATGTTATGCGATTTATCGACCTCGAAATTTTTGAACTTGGCAAAATAATTTGATGCGATGAACTTTTTTAAAGTTTTAGAGGTCGATATATGAAAGCACTTTCAGTTCGTCAGCCTTGGGCATGGGCAATCATTTATGCTCTCAAAAACATAGAAAACCGTGGCTGGCCTATCAATTATCGCGGCGACATTCTGATTCACGCTGCAAAAACCTGTACCAAGAAAGAGTATCAGCTAGCGGAAGAATTTTGCCAAGGGATGGGGCTAGTAATCCCAGAATTAATCTCTCTACGTCGCGGTCAAGTCATCGGTATTGTCACAATAGTTGATTGCAAGTTTTCACAAGTTGCGTCTGGCTGGGGGATGCCTGGGCAATACCATTGGAAGCTGGAGAATCCACGCGAGATTACACCGATTCCTTACATTGGACAACTGGGGCTTTTTGAAGTACCTGATGATTTGGTCAGGAGTGCGATCGCCTTATGAAATCAGTTCTTTCGCTTTTTTCCGGCATCGGCGGACTCTGCCACCACGGAATATCAACCGCAGGTCTATCCCACAAATTCCGAGTCCACCAATTTGTTGAAATTTCCGGCGTTGCTGGGCGTTGCTGAACTCAAGTATGAAATTTAAAAATTCGCTTTTTCTTTCCTCTTACTCTGCTGTGAATCTTACGAGCAATCGCCTAGAAATTATTATTTTCGTCACGCTCCCCTAAGACTTCTCCCGTGTAAGGGTTCACACAGGCAATCAATGTCCGCTCATCTGAAGTTGTTAACGTCACTTCTGCACTGCGATCTACACTTTGTGAATACCTGGTAAAAAATCGCTGTTCAAAATTAGTAATGGTGATATAGTTACTCCAATCGGTTCTGATGGGGAGCAGCCAATGGCTAAACGCCACGCTACGCTATCGGACGCAAGGGGGAAAGTCCGGTGTAAATCCGGCGCTGTCCCGCAACTGTAAACCAAAATTAGGTGAGTCAGGATGCCCGCCGGTTAGAATCAACTCGTTTACATAAATCTGCGAGGTACAGATTATGAACAGAAAAAAACAGGCGTTAGTCAGTCTAACCCTGATGGTAGTTATCAGTTTTTATCTAGTCATTGGTTTACCCAAACCCGCCTACGCCATGCACATTATGGAAGGTTTTTTACCTGTGCAGTGGGCAATTTTTTGGTGGATTGTGGCATTACCATTTTTTCTACTAGGATTGCGTAGTCTGACTCGCATTACCCAAGCTAACCCGGAACTGAAGCTACTCCTGGGCTTGGCTAGTGCTTTTACTTTCGTGCTGTCAGCATTGAAAATCCCTTCTGTAACAGGTAGCTGTTCTCACCCAACAGGGACGGGATTAGGTGCGGTGCTATTTGGCCCCCTGACTATGACGGTTTTGGGTAGCTTAGTATTGTTGTTTCAAGCTTTGTTACTGGCGCATGGTGGCTTGACGACGCTGGGGGCAAATGCTTTTTCGATGGCGATCGCTGGACCATTTGCGGCTTACTGGATATATAATCTGACAATCAAGTTGGGTGGTAAGCAAAAAATCGCCATATTTTTAGCAGCTGCGATCGCAGATTTACTCACCTATATTATCACTTCTATCCAACTCGCCCTAGCTTTTCCTGCACCTGTTGGTGGGTTTCTCGCTTCATTTACCAAGTTCGCCGGAATTTTCGCCATTACTCAAGTTCCCTTAGCAATTAGTGAAGGATTGCTAACTGTGTTGGTGTGGAACTGGCTGCAATCTTATAATCCTCAAGAATTAGAATTGCTGAAATTAATCAAATGGGAGCCCCAAGGAAATGAGTCAATCTAAAAAAGGGTTGAGTAACTGGCTGTTGGTAGTAGCTGTATTAGCTTTAGGTGATTTTTTAAAAAGAAATTACCAGCTAAAGTGGTCGAATCAAGATATC
>NZ_JAVRCK010000176.1:0-6754 GCF_034530815.1 Nostoc sp. DedSLP03 | reverse complement strand
ATGATTTCGCTTTTTTACTATTTGCTTATTCCGGAGAGTGACAGAAGAGGGATAATCCGACACTCTAACTCAAAAACCTCCTGAACCATTTGCTCACTCATCACTAGCTTTGGTTCTCCAGCCGCAAAAATTCGACCATCTTTGACAGCAATCAGATAATCAGCATAACGGCAAGCCTGATTTAAGTCATGCAATACCATCACAATCGTCCTTCCCTGACTTTGGTTCAACTCATACAACAAATCTAAAACTTCTATCTGGTGCGCCAAATCCAAAAAAGTAGTCGGCTCATCCAAAAGCAAAATATCTGTATCCTGTGCTAGTGCCATTGCAATCCAAGCTCGCTGTCGTTGTCCACCAGACAAAGTATCTAATCCTCTATCTGCCAACTCCAGTAAATCTGTAATCAAGAGCGCTTGTTGCACGATTTTTTCATCTTTGCCTGACCATTGCTGCAACCAATTTTGATAAGGATAACGTCCTTGTGCTACCAAATCTCTGACTGTTAACCCTTCCGGCGCTACTGGTCCTTGGGGCAAAATACCCAACTGCTGCGCTACTTCCTTGGTGGAAAGCTTAAAAATTGAGGTGCCCTCAAGATATACTGTACCGTGATTTGGCTTGAGAAGTCTGGCCAGACCTCTTAGCAAAGTTGATTTACCACAACCATTAGCACCAACTAAAGCACTAATTTGTCCGGCAGGAATGGCCAAATTTAAATCTTTAATAATTGGCACACCACCATAAGCTAAAGACAGACTTTTGGTTGATAATCCTTTCATAATTGATCCCATTTTGAATCTTGAAGAACACAGAAGTCAGAAGGATAGGAGCGAGAATTTTTGATTTGATTCGTCTCTTATTTTTTCCGGTTACGAATTAACAAAAAAAGAAAATAAGGAGCGCCAATAGCAGCAGTTATCACTCCACAAGGAAGTTCAATAGGCGCAAATAGCGTTCTTCCTAGCAAGTCTGCGACTACAACAATCACACCCCCTAGCAATGCAGAAGTAGGAATTAACCCTTCATGATTTGTACCTACCAACTGTCTCCCTAAATGAGGTGCAATTAAACCGACAAAACCAATCATTCCGGCAGTAGCGACTCCTGCACCTGCTAAAGCTACACCCACCAGCACTAGCAAACCACGTTGCCATTCCACGCGAGTACCTAAACCTTTGGCGACATCATCTCCTAAATTTAAGACGTTCAAATGTCTTGCCAATGTCAACGCCATTGGTACGAAAACAATCAACCAAGGTAAGAAGGAAAAGACTTGCTCCCAAGTGCGTCCGTAGACACTACCAGCCAACCAAACCAAAGCATTACTAACGTCATAAATATCCCCAAAGGTAATCATCAAGCTGGTGAATGCACTGGCGATCGCAGACAACCCCACACCCATTAAAATTAGTAAAATCGGCGAACTACCGTTATTCCAAGCTAAGGAGTAAATTAAAACAGCCATCAATAAAGCACCTGCAAAGGCTGAAACAGGCAATGTATAAATCGGTGCTGATAGAAATAGCACAATTACTGTCACTGCTGCTAAACTCGCCCCAGCATTGATGCCAATAATACCAGGGTCAGCTAAGGGATTGCGTGTTAAACCTTGAAAGATAGTGCCAGAAATAGCAAACGCCACTCCCACCATAAAAGCGACAAGGGTGCGGGGTAGCCGTAGGTTGTGAATCACGAAAGCATGGTCTGGGTTGCCTGTATCTAAACCAAATACAGTTTTGACGATATCCAAGGGCGAAATGGGATATTCACCTCTGCCCACATTCATCACCATCGCCACTACAATCACCACTGCCAAACATAACAGCATCAGTGGTACACGTCGGTCTATGCGAAAAGATATCGCCTCGGAACGGATGATGAGCCAATCCAACTTCATTTCTTCACCTTTGACTTAGCCAAGTAGACAAAAAAGGGCGCACCAACCAGTGCTGTCATGACTCCCACAGGTAATTCCTGGGGTTTAAGTAATACACGCGCCGCAATATCTGCAACCAAAAGTAAAGTTGCACCTACCACTGCGGAGTAAGGCAAAATCCAACGGTAATCGGCTTTAATAAAAAATCTGACTATGTGGGGAACAACTAAGCCGATAAAGCCAATTGGCCCAGCGATAGATACGGAACTTCCCGCCAGTAAAACAACGCTAATAGCCGTGATGATTTTCACCCAAGCTGTCTGTTGACCTAAGCCTTTTGCTATATCTTCACCGAGACTCATGGTAGTAATTTGTCTACCAAGGGCAAAAGCAACGATTAATCCAAGGGCGACGAAGGGCAGTGCTTGCAAGAACATATTGATATCGCGCCCAGCCAGTGAACCTGCTAACCAAAATCTAATTTCTTCTAAGGTGCGTTGACTGACAATCAGGATAGCAGTGGTCAGGGAAGAAATCAGAGCCGTGAGCGCTGCGCCTGCTACTGTGAGATTCAATGGTGTAGCCCCTCCTTTTCCCAGAGAACCAAGGAAGTAGACTAACATCGCTGTGGCTCCTGCACCCAAAAAGGCCACAATGGTTAAAACACTCAAGTCCGAGCTGCCAAAAACAAAAATTGTGGCAACTACAGCCAATGCAGCCCCCGACTGAATACCCAAAATCCCTGGATCTGCTAGGGGGTTGCGCGTCAAACCTTGCATTAACGCCCCTGATACTGCCAAGGCTGATCCTACAAGGATAGCAATAAGTGATCGCGGTAATCTCACAGTTTGAATGACTAAATGTTCATAGGAACCATCAAAGGCTAGGAAGGATGCCAAAATCTTGCTCAAAGGTATTTCCGCCGCACCCAACATGACACTGTATACCAAGCAAATCAACAGGATAACCAGTGCCAAAACCAGACCAGCAAAGAGTGATAATTGAGGCTTTTTCCATTCTCTAGGCGACATTGTGGACGCTTTTGTCATTCTATTTGTGTATTCTCTCAACAGTTAATTGTTTCTTAGCCATCAGATTGATAATTTTGATAAAATATTTGGCTATTAAATTTAAAAAAGTAACTAAATATACAAATTTTTGGCTGAGTATTTTTTTAGGTGTTGCATGAGAAATTAAGATATTACTTTAAACTTATTGCAACTATTTTTCAACTCATTAGGTAAAAAACGAGAGACGTTGAACCCTCGTAAATTGGCAACGGTATTGATCAACATGAATTATTTTCCTAGTTCTATCGACAGATTCTTGTCCCAAGGGTAGCTCCACTACAAGCAGTCTCGCTTTTTACGCACTATGCCACGAGCAAATTAAATCCTAAACTACAAATCTTATAGTACACTAGCACTAGTCTGAACGAAATTCAGCATCTCTGCAAATTATTTAAGGCTTACCAGGACTTTCTGCTATCTGTTTCGACTGGTTTTTCTATTAATGAGTGAGCGTGACAATGTGGCTAAAATTTGGTATAGCCCCAGATGGAAAATTAGTGTGTGTTGAAGATGTTGGTAGTGGTAAGACTGAGCTTTTATGCCCTTACTGTTACGGTGAACTAACTGCTAAGAAAGGCAAAGTCAAGCAACATCATTTTGCACATTTTTCAGCGACTTGCCTGTCTGTAGCTAACCGCGATTTTGCGATTTTACCACTCTACGATAATTTTAATATTTACCTATCCCGTAAAGATTTAGCACAGTTAAAATTGCTGTGGAAAGAATACGGGTCATTCAATTATCCTATCAGCCTTGGTTTAGTTACTCCAGGGCTTACAATATGAATATCGACCGATTGCAAGAACTTAAGCAAAAACTGACGAATGACGCAGACTTGTCCGATATCTGGCTATTTTATATGGATCATTTTGCGGATCTGCCGGAATTCACTGACCTGGGTGAGCCTGCCTATAATGAATATCTAGATGCTGTCCTCCAAAAAACTTGTCAGCAGATGTTTGGCAGGGCAATAAAGATTAGTAACTTTTTACTGATCTACATCGCTCAATATCATTTATTTCATGGAGCTTTCCAAATCGAAGGACGTATTGGGGGTGTAATTTATTTCGAGGATATCAAAATTGGCTTAATTGCAGTGTCAGAGGATTATCCAGCTACTAATGTGGTTAAGTATTCACGGTTCTCTGAAATGATTCAACTGTCTGCACCGCAGGGTAACGATTACAATTGAGATTCAGTCTTTAATGTACAGTTAAAGGAATTCCGTTATCTTTGGGTTTTAAATTGAGAATAAACGGAACAGCTTTCAATACCCAATCGGACACGGGTGTATAATTTGCAGCTTCTTCTCCAAAGCTAATAGAAAGCATATCTGTATGAATAATACCTGGATTGAGGGGTATAGCAGCCATACCAGTTGGCAATTCTTGTGCCAAAGAACGAGTTAATCCTTCTATTGCCCACTTAGAAGCACAGTATGGTGCTACTTGGGCTGAAGTCGAACGTCCCCAGCCAGAACTAAAGTTAACAATAATACCCCGTTTCTTTTTCACCATTGGTGGTACGAAATGGCGAATTATATTCGCTACTCCTTTGATATTGATATCTATTAGATCAGAAAATTCTTCGGATGGTATTTCCCATAAAGGTGCTGGGTAATTAATAATTGCCGCATTATTAATCACTATATCTGGCGGTGCATATTGTTGAAGTACGTCTTGGGCCCATTTTTCTACAAGCTGTTCATTTGCCACATCTATAGATGTGAAATCATTGAGCGCACTAAACTTTTGACGTATTTTATCAAGCGCATCTGATGACCGAGCGCAACCAATAACAGTATGTCCCTGTTCAATAAAACCCTCGGTCATTGCATAACCTAGACCTTTACTTATGCCTGTAATTAAGATGAGCTTACTCATATTTTTCTGTTATTCTTGTTCTGATTCAACAATTCGCGGGAAAAAATAACCACTACCTCTTGCTGTAATAATGAATTCTGGGTCGTTGGGGTCGGATTCTACCTTTGTTCGCAATCGAGAGATATGCACATCTACTATACGGGTGTCTGTATTCATCTCTGGTACAAAACCCCACAATTGCTGCAAGATTTCTAACCTTGAAAAAACTCTTCCAGAATGATTCACTAACAACTCTAGTAAGCTAAACTCCACACCTGTCAACCGAATACGTTGCTCATTTTTATGGACTTGCCGCTTACTTGTATCGATTTTCAGGGCGCCTGCATGAATTATAAGAGAGTTAGGAATAGTATTGATACTGGTTTTGTGGGAGCGCCGTTTTAATACACAGGCAATTCGAGCTTCTAATTCCTTGGGAGAGAAAGGTTTCGTCATGTAGTCATCAGCACCGAGTTCCAGCCCAGTGATTCGGTCTGCTACATCTGCCAAAGCTGTGAGCATGATAATTGGTACGTCTGATTGTTTCCGTAATTCTTGGCAGACACCATAACCATCTAGTTTTGGCATCATTACATCCAGAACTATTAAATCAGGGGTCAACAGGCGAAAAGCTGACAACGCTTCTTCACCATCACTAGCTGTAACTACACTGTAGCCAATCATTTCTAGACGCGTCTGTAAAATTCGGCGGATGCTGGCTTCGTCATCTACTACTAAGATTGTGCCTTTCTCACCTGATAATTTTTTCAACGCTGTTCCTCCACAGCGAGAACTATTAACCCTTTATTATCTGCTTGTTAGGAGTCAAAAGCGCAATCACATTTTTGACCTACAGTTATGATGAACAAGCGATCGCTTAATACTTGCATCTCTGCAACAGATTATGCTAGGGCATCTGCCCGAAAAAGAGATTTATATCCAATTAATAAATTCTTCAGCAAAAGACTCGTATTTTCCATAAATTTGGTGTACCTTGTTAATTCCGTGTAAATTATTTATACCTAACTTCTCCCAAATTTACTCAGACAAATTTTGAGCCAATGCCTTTGAAGGAACAGCACATGAAAACTTCTAATGATACAGATACCAAGAAGATCATCAAAAAATCCAACAAGCTTACCTTGAGACAGATGAAGTTAATCGAGGAGGCAGAAGACCAACTTCTTCAAGCTAATACTGTCAATTCTACTGCCCCTGTGGTTGAGGAGAAACCAGTAGCGATTTCAGAACCTAGAGTTCCTGACTACATTCCATTTCTTGATAATCCTCCAGTACAATCGGTGGGCAATTCTGGCTGGCAGGTTTCTGATGTCTGGCGGGATATTCGGGTAGATGATTTCTGTAGTTAATTAGAGCAGGCAATTTGTATTCCCAGACGGTTGACCATTGAGGCGGGTGCAATCTGCGATCCGAATCTTAGGGATTGATGGACAGGCACGAAGTAAGGGAGAAAAGTTTTCCCGAATGCATACTTGTGCAGCAATACCTCTGTCTCTTCGATAAACCAATATTATGGCAACTGCCTGAGCAACTTTTGTAAACTATCTTTGCACCAAGTCAAAGTTATAGTTGCATTGTGCCTATAATAAGTTACGGCTAACTATAACTGAAAGTTAGCACCCTGTAAATGGTTATCGCTTGGATTACGCATCAAAGGCGATACCCAAAACAAACAAAATTTATCGGCAACGCAATAGTTTCTATTCCATTGCCAACATGCACCCAGAGCGATCGCATGTTGGCGAAAGTGTTTGTGACTTACACCATAAGCAGTCCGTTATTGAAACCATAAGTTGTCCGCAGTAGAAGTTAAAAAGCAGATTATTACGTTTAGTAGCCGAACAGTGAAACTAGTGTTTTGTAATGATAACGTGAGTTCGACAAATTAAAAAACAGCAGGAGGTAGTGCAGGTAAGTCTTTA
>NZ_JAVRCK010000175.1:0-7013 GCF_034530815.1 Nostoc sp. DedSLP03 | reverse complement strand
TCTATCTCTCCAGATGTACGGAGTTTTTTCAGAAATCAAATACTAGTCCTATAGAGATTCTATAAATTTAGTGTTCATTGTTCATTAATTTACCTTTCCTAAACTAAGGCATAACTATGATAATAAAAATCCCCTGCTGTTAAGCGGGGGATTTTTATTACTTATCTACAAAACTAGCAGTCGAAATTAACCGAACTTACCAGCAGTAGAAGCAATCAAGAATGCTGCATAAGTTACGACGTAGCCAACAGCGAAGTGAGCTAGACCAACTACACGAGCTTGAACGATGGACAGAGCAACTGGCTTGTCTTTCCAGCGAACTAAGTTAGCTAGAGGAGTACGTTCGTGTGCCCAAACAAGGGTTTCGATCAACTCTTGCCAGTAACCTCTCCAAGAGATCAAGAACATGAAGCCAGTAGCCCAAACTAGGTGTCCGAATAGGAACATCCAAGCCCAGACAGACAGGTTATTCACACCGTAGGGGTTGTAGCCGTTAATCAACTGAGCGGAGTTAGCCCAGAGGTAATCGCGGAACCAGCCCATGAGGTATGTAGAGTTTTCATTGAACTGAGCAACGTTACCTTGCCAAATACCGAGATGTTTCCAGTGCCAGTAGAAGGTCAACCAACCAATGGTGTTGAGCATCCAGAACGCAGCGAGGTAGAAGGAATCCCAACCGGAGATGTCGCAAGTACCGCCACGACCGGGGCCGTCGCAAGGGAAGGCATAGCCGAAGTCCTTTTTATCGGGCATCAGCTTAGAACCACGGGCATCCAAAGCACCTTTGACCAAGATCAAGGTGGTGGTGTGCAGACCTAAAGCGATCGCATGGTGTACCAAGAAATCGCCAGGGCCAATTGTCAAGAACAAGGAGTTAGTACCAGCATTGATGGCATCTAACCAGCCTGGCAACCAAACGTTAGCGTAGTTGGGCCATGCTGTGTAAGCAACACTATCGGGGTTAGATAGTAAGGCGTCTAAACCGTACAGTACCTTACCGTTAGCAGCTTGGACGAATTGAGCAAATACTGGCTCAATCAAGATTTGCTTTTCAGGAGTACCGAAAGCAACTACTACGTCGTTGTGGACATACAGACCAAGGGTGTGGAAGCCCAAGAAAAGGGATACCCAGCTAAGGTGGGAAATAATCGCTTCTTTGTGCTTCAGCACGCGCTCAAGTACGTTGCCTTTGTTTTGCTCTGGGTCGTAGTCACGTACCCAGAAAATTGCTCCGTGAGCAAAAGCACCAAGCATCAGGAATCCAGCAATATACTGGTGATGCGTGTACAACGCTGCCTGGGTTGTGTAGTCCTTCGCAATAAATGCGTAGGAAGGCATGGAGTACATGTGCTGCGCTACCAGAGAAGTAACAACACCTAGCGCTGCTAAGTGCCATCCCAATTGGAAGTGCAGGGAGTTGTTGTAGGTGTCGTAGATACCTTGGTGAGGTAGGTTAAACGGGCCTTCAACAGGAATACCAAAGAAATTCTTGGCATTCAAGGCTTCCTTGAGACTGTGACCAATCCCAAAGTTTGTCCGGTACATGTGACCAGCAACAATGAATAAAACTGCGATCGCCAAGTGGTGATGAGCTATGTCAGTCAGCCACAAAGCTTCTGTCTGGGGATGGAAACCACCCAAGAAACTCAGAATTGCAGTTCCTGCACCTTGCGATGTCCCGAATATATGTCCAGGAGTGTCAGGGTTTTGAGAGTAAACGCCCCAGTTACCTGTAAAGAATGGTGTTAAACCTGCTGGGTGGGGTGGGGTATTTAAGAAATTGTCCCAACCTACGTGCTGACCGCGAGATTCGGGGACAGCAACGTGAATTAAGTGACCAGCCCACGCCAAGGAACTAACACCAAACAAACCTGCTAAGTGGTGGTTTAGGCGGTGTTCAGCGCTCTTAAACCATGCCAAGCTAGGACGGTACTTGGGTTGCAAGTGCAGCCAACCAGCAAACAGTAATACAGCAGCGAATACCAGCAAGAAAACTGAACCGTTGTACAGTTCGCTGTTATTCCGCATACCGATGGTATACCACCAATGGTAGAGACCAGAGTAGGTAATGTTTACCGGATTACTAGCGCCCGCTTGGGTAAAAGCTTCGATCGCTGGTTTACCAAAGTGGGGGTCCCAAATCGCGTGGGCAATGGGACGGATATGCAGGGGATCTTTAATCCACTGTTCAAAGTTACCTTGCCAGGCTACGTGGAACAGGAGGCTGGATGCCCACAGGAAGATGATTGCCAAGTGACCGAAGTGAGTTGCGAAAATCTTTTGGTAAAGATTTTCCTCTGTGATGCCATCATGGGTTTCAAAGTCGTTGCCTGTAGCGATCGCATACCATATCCGACGAGTCGTCGGGTCCTGTGCGAGATCCTGGCTAAATTTCGGAAATTTTGTCGCCATAGGTTTAATAAATCCTCTGACCTTTAGCCATCAAATACCAGCTGTTGAGAGTTAGGAGTTATGAAGTTGAAAGTTATGAGTTTTAAATTTTTATTCTTAACTCCTAACTCCTAACTTTTAACTCCTAACTTATAGAAAGCTGATTGCTACCCTACTGAAAGGATGTGTGCATGGAAAAATGCCCAAGTAGTAGCAATTCCACCTAATAGGTAGTGAGCTACACCTACCGCGCGACCTTGAATAATGCTCAAAGCGCGAGGCTGAATTGATGGTGCTACCTTCAGTTTATTATGCGCCCAAACAATGGACTCAATTAATTCTTGCCAGTAGCCACGACCACTGAACAGGAACATCAAGCTGAATGCCCAAACAAAGTGAGCGCCTAAGAACATGAGTCCATAAGCAGATAGCGCACTGCCGTAGGAGTTGATGACTTGTGTCGCTTGTGCCCACAAGAAATCACGCAACCAACCATTGATCGTGATGGCGCTTTGAGCAAAGTTACCACCAGTGATGTGAGTCACAGTACCATCTGCATCTACGGTTCCCCAAACGTCTGATTGCATCTTCCAGCTGAAGTGGAAAATTACAATGGACAGGGAGTTGTACATCCAGAAGAGTCCGAGGAATACGTGATCCCAACCAGACACTTGACAAGTACCGCCACGACCAGGGCCGTCGCAGGGGAAGCGGAAGCCCAGGTTTGCTTTGTCTGGAATCAGACGAGAGCTACGGGCAAACAGCACACCTTTGAGCAGAATTAGGACGGTGACGTGAATGGTGAAGGCGTGAATGTGGTGAATTAGGAAGTCTGCTGTACCTAAAGCGATGGGCGCAGCTGCCACCTTGCCGCCAACAGCCAATACACCGCCGCCAAAGACATAGCTAACTGGTTCTAGGGCGTTGGGTGCAGTTGTTCCAGGAGCCAAAGCGTGGATATTTTGTACCCACTGGGCAAATACTGGCTGCAATTGAATTGCCGTATCAGAGAACATGTCTTGGGGACGACCCAATGCACGCATCGTGTCGTTGTGGATGTACAGTCCAAAGCTGTGGAAGCCGAGGAATATAGACACCCAGTTTAGATGAGAAATGATCGCATCCCGGTGACGAATTACCCGATCGAGCAAGTTGTTTTGATTCACAACTGGATCGTAATCTCGCACCATGAAGATCGCAGCGTGAGCCGCTCCACCAACAATCAAGAAGCCGCCAATCCAAATATGGTGAGTGAATATACACAACTGCGTAGCGTAGTCAGTTGCCAAATATGGATAGGGGGGCATCGCGTACATATGATGCGCGATGATGATGGTCAGCGAACCCAAGAAGGCTAGGTTAGTAGCCAACTGAGCGTGCCAAGATGTGGTCAGGTTTTCGTAGAGACCTTTGTGACCTTCACCGGTGAAAGGACCTTTATGGTTTTCGAGGATCTCTTTAATGCTGTGACCAATACCCCAGTTGGTACGGTACTGATGACCAGCAATGATAAAGAGAACTGCGATCGCTAAGTGGTGATGAGAAATATCAGTCAACCACAAGCCGCCTGTTACCGGGTTTAGACCGCCCTTGAAGGTTAGGAAGTCAGCATACTGACCCCAATTCAAGGTGAAGAAAGGTGCTAAACCAGCTGCAAAGCCAGGGTACAGTTCGGTCAACAAGTCTTTGTTCAAAATGAACTCGTGGGGCAGGGGTATGTCTTTGAGAGCAACCCCTGCATCCAAAAGCTTGTTGGTCGGTGCGGACACGTGGATTAAGTGACCTGCCCATCCCAAGGAACCACAACCTAGCAGTACTTGCAAGTGGTGATTCAGCATCGACTCCACATTCTGGAACCATTCCAGTTTAGGAGCGCGTTTGTGGTAATGGAACCAGCCGGCAAATAGGAACAAGCCTGCTAATACCAATCCACCGATCGCTGTGCAGTAAAGCTGGAATGAGTTGGTAATACCCCAACCACGCCATACTTGGAACAAACCAGACGTGATTTGAATACCGTGGAAACCACCGCCAACATCACCGTTTAAAATGTCTTGTCCGACAATGGGCCAAACGACTTGAGCGCTAGGCTTAACGTTTAACGGGTCACTTAGCCAAGCTTCGTAGTTAGAAAACTTCGCGCCGTGGAAAATCATCCCACTCAACCAGATTGTCACTACAGCCAGGTGGCCGAAGTGGGCTGAGAATATCTTGCGGGAGATGTCTTCTAAATCGCTTGTATGTGTATCAAAATCATGGGCGAGTGCGTGCAGGTTCCAAATCCATGTGGTGGTTTTGGGACCTCTGGCTAAGGATCTGTCAAAGTGTCCAGGTTGCGCCCATCTCTCGAATGAGGTTGGAACTGGGTCATTATCGACGATTACTCTTGCCTTTTTTTCCTCTCGCTCCGGAGGACTTATTGTCATTCGACCTCCTCTCTTGATAAGGAATGAGGAATCATGAATACCACAAAATTAACCATTACCGCAAATTCCAGAATTGTACTGAAGCCGCGATGAAGACCTATGTGGATTGTTGTTTCTCGTTGAATTATAAAGTCTTCACTTGTACATTGTTAGAGATATTTTAACAATAATTCAAACTTGCTCAAATATTGCTGAAATTCATGCCTTAACTGGTTTTTAACTTCAAACTTTTTGTCCAAAAGTCAATAGTTTAACTATTTAATTTACAAAGAATAACAATTCGTAAAATTTATGGTTTGGCTGTATGTAGCGGATGTCCCAACTTTTACTGCGATTACTCATGAACATTTATGTCATATTTCAATTTTTGCAAGTAAAAGGTTGTAGAGAATATGACTTATTTTAAAATTTTATGAGACATAAAGGAAAACTTATGGCATGTAAGGCAGATTTCACCTTTTGGGCTATAGTTCCAGATGGACAGTTTGAGCCAAAATAATCTGTCAATTGTCAAAGACTATCACTGGGTGCAACGCATGAACTCGTGGCAGAAAAGGGTGTTAGAGAAGCTCCTCCCTCAGAGGTTCCCGATTCTCAGGTGGGTAATGATATTAGTGCTGGTATTAAGCTTGACCAGTTGCGGCGAGAAAGCCGACAGCCAGGAAGTATCTACTGCCTATAAAGAAAACTCTCCAAAGATTTCTCAAATTTCAAAGCAATTTTCGGAAGTTTCCCCTCCATCTGTTATTCAAGAACTGCGTCCAATTTTGGAAGTTTATCAGCCACAAGTGACAATTGTTACTCCAAAATTTGATGAAGTTCTTCAAGACAACAAAGTTACAGCCAGTTTTCAGGTTAAGGATCTACCAATATTTAAAGACCCACAATTACAACTGGGGCCTCATTTACACGTAATTCTGGATAATCAACCTTATATACCTGTTTACGACCTGAATCAGCCCTTAGTTTTGCCAGACTTGTCTCCAGGTAGTCATACCTTGCGTGTCTTTGCCTCTCGTCCTTGGCATGAAAGCTTTAAGAATGAAGGCGCTTATGCCCAAACAACATTTCACGTCTTCACCAAAACCGACGACAACACCCCAGATCCTAAATTACCCCTGCTAACTTATAGCCGTCCTCAAAGTAGCTACGGGGCAGAACCAATCTTACTGGACTTTTACCTAACTAACGCTCCTCTGCACCTTCTTGGTAAGGAAAACCCCAACGACGAGTTCAGTGATTGGCGCATTCGCTCCACTATTAATGGTGAAAGCTTTATTTTCGATCGCTGGCAGGCAGTTTATCTTAAAGGCTTCCGTCCAGGGAAAAACTGGGTAAAACTAGAATTTCTCGATAATCAGGGAAATGCTGTCAAAAATGCTTTTAATACTACAGTTAGATTGATTGACTACCAGCCAAAGGGTAAAGACACTTTGTCGAGAATTGTCAGAGGAGAACTCACAGTAGATGAGGTGCGCCCTATTGTAGACCCGAATTATAAACTTGCACCTAAACCCACACCCACACCTTCTGTGGAAAAAACACCCCCAACACAGCCCAAGGTAGAAAAACAGCCGCTTCCGGAAACTGAAATTCCAGAAAAATCCAAAATACAGCCAGAACAACCAAAATTAGAAATTCCCACGGCTACACCAACTCCCAGCTTGTCCCCAATACCACCAGAAATTATTGAGTCTCCTATCCCAGAACCACAGCCAGAGGTAATACCAACTCCCGAATCAACACCGTTACCTGAAAAAGTAACGCCTCAGCCAACAAAACCTAGATTTGGTGGATTTTTTAATCGTGGGGCTGGTAAAGTTCCTACCCCAGAAGCACCAGTTGCACCATCTCCTAGTTTGCCACCCACACTGCCAGAGATTATTGAGTCTCCGACACCAGAAATTATTACGCCAACACCAGAAGCACAGCCAACGGTAACGCCAACTCCTGAATCAACACCGTTACCCGAAAAAGTTGCGCCTCAGCCAACAAAATCTAGATTTGGCGGATTTTTCAACCGTCGAACGACCAAGACACCTACTCCTCAAGTAACAGTTGCCCCATCTCCTAGTTTGCCACCAACGCTGCCAGAGATTATTGAGTCTCCAGCACCAGAAATTATTACGCCAACACTAGAACCCTTGTCATTACCAACATCTTTTAAAGTGAGGTAGGGATGTAATAGAGTCAGAG
>NZ_JAVRCK010000174.1:0-7313 GCF_034530815.1 Nostoc sp. DedSLP03 | reverse complement strand
TTATTGAGTATCCACTTACGATTTTTTCTGAGTAATTTATTTCTTGGAAGTCCCTAAGTGAAGAGTTCATAACTTGCGACTTACAACTTGCGACCTCCGACTTCCGACTTTCGACTTCCGACCTCCGACCTCCGACTTCTTTCGTTTCAGTATTTTTACGTATTCAGCAGTTCAAATTTTTGCCATTTTCTGTAGACTCTACATTGTGATAGATGCAACATGCAAGCCATGATTCAGTAGGGTAATACTAGCAATAGATATTCCTGAGTGTGTTCATCTATCTACCAAAGCACTATCTGTGCTTTTTAGCTTTCTATGGCTCAAGTTCTCCAATTTGGCAACCAGACAATTACCCAAGCAGAAATTCCACAACTGCTGGCTGGTTTCCAAATGCTACCGCAATTGTGTCGTTTGTTGATTGTTGAAAAAGCGATCGCCCTAACAGAATTAACTATAGAAGAGAAAGCTCTTGTCATAGAGCAGTTCTACCAAAACAATCAGCTGACAACACCAGAAGCTATAGCAAAAGCTTTAAAGTATTACAGCATGAGCCTTGAGCAACTAGAAGCTGTTGCCACGCGAGAACTGAGGATTGAGAAGTTCAAGCAAGCCACTTGGGGGACAAAGCTAGAATCTTATTTTTTGCAATGTAAGCCTCAGTTAGACAAAGTAATTTATTCCCTAATCCGCACATCTGATGCCGAAGTTGCCCAAGAATTGTACTTCCGCATCAAGGCAGGAGAACAGACCTTTGCTGAATGTGCAAGTGTTTATTCACTTGGGGCTGAAGCTCAAACTCAAGGGATGCTAGGGCCTGTGCCGATGAGTCAACCTCATTCAGCCATAGCACAGAAACTTACTATTTCTCAACCAGGACAGTTATGGCCGCCGATGAAATTGGATGAGTGGTTTGTGATTGTGCGGCTCGAAAAGCTTATTCCGGCTCAATTAGATGATGCAATGCGCTCTACACTTCTGAATCATTTATTTGAGACTTGGTTAGCCGAAGAAATCAGCAAAGCGCAATTGACCATACTTGAAGAAGAGGGAGGGAGTGAGGGAGTGTGGGAGCGAGAGAGGGAAGGAGTGAGGCAAAAATTGGGCGTTGCATAAATGCGGGATGAATTGGCGGTTGAAACCATTGAAAACTTCTGACAAATTGAGCGAAATTATCCCATGATTCAGCAATGCCAAAAATTATACATTTCCTCACTCCCACCCTCCTACACTCCCTCACTCCCTCACTCCCTCACTCCTCCCCCTTGGTAACAAGATGATAGAAAGCACCACCACAATTCAAGAATTTCTCGCCAGCATCTACCCATTTAATCAGCTTTCTATAACCAGTGTTGAGACAATTGCAGAAAAACTTGAACCTTTGCGCTACCGTATGGGGCAAGCAATTTTGGTCAGAGAAACCCTCCCAGCTAGAGTAGCCATTCTTTATCAGGGGCAAGCCCGTTTATTGGGATATGCCCCTGGTGCTTCTGCACCAGATACTCTGCAACTACTAAAACCAGGAGAAATCATTGGTTGGACAAGCTTGCTGCGTGATGTACCGTGTGAAACTGCGATCGCTTCAGTTGAAACTCTTTGCCTAACACTAAAAGCCTCCGATTTCTTAAGTCTAATAGAACTCGAACCTGCTATAGCGAATGCTTTTTGCAACCATTGCAGCCTAATTGAAGTTTTTGACCTATTGGGTGCAGAATTAGAACGTCGGGGCAAGATTCCAGATAATCTTAAAGAACTTGCGACTGCTGCAACAAAACAAGCTACTATTCTTCACTTGCCGAATGGTAAAACACCACTCTCTTCATTAGATCCTAACTTGCTGTGGTTAGTTAGCAGTAAAGGGTCTAACTATGTAGTAGGCGATCGCCTAAATCTAACGCAAGCGCAAGCCTATATCACTGGGTCAGTTCGCTTAATTGGTTTTACTGACCCTACTCTCTCACTCCCCCACTCCCTCACTCCCTCACTCTCCCTCGACTCATTATCTGAAACTGGAATTTGGGCAAACGCCCCATTCGCTCCAGAGCGCCCAGAACAAGCAGAAGAACTGGAGTCAGGGCAAGGAATTAAATACCCGCATATATCGGGTCGCGGCCCTGTGGATGGAACTCTTGCCTGTTTTCAAATGCTAGCGCAACACTTAAGAATGCCCTTTCGCCGCGATGTCTTGCGCCGTGCGTTAGTTAGTAATTTTCAGCGTACAGGGAGTACTTCTATTCAATTATGTGGTGCTTTGGCAGAACTAATGGGGCTGACATCTCAACTGGTGAATGTTCCCGCCGTCGCTATATCTAAACTACCGACACCAGTTTTGATTCCCTGGCAAGATAGTTATGCAATTCTTTACAAAGCCACTGAGAAAGAATTAGTTCTCGCTATTCCAGAACAAGGCATTGTGCGTAAAAAGCCAGCCGATTTTGTAGAAACTTGGGGGGACGAGGGACAAGTACTTTTGTTGCAACCAACTAAAGAAACTCCTCAAAAGCGATTTGATTTAAGTTGGTTTTTACCTGCAATTAAAAAACATCGTACTGTTTTAATTGAAGTATTTATTGCTTCTTTATTTGTCCAACTATTGGGACTAGCAAATCCCTTAATTACACAAGTAATTATTGATAAAGTTATCATTCAAAACGGGATTAATACTCTCAACGTTCTGGGCTTTCTGCTCATAGCAATGGCTGTAGTCGAGGGAATTATTACTTGGCTACGTACTAACTTGTTTGTGGATACCACCAACCGGATTGATTTAAGTTTGGGAAGTGAAGTAATCGATCACCTATTACGTTTACCACTGCGTTATTTTGAGAAACGCCCTGTTGGGGAAATATCTAGCCGGATAAACGAATTAGAAAATATTCGTTCTTTCCTCACTGGTACTGCCCTGACTGTTGTTCTAGATGCTATCTTCTCTGTTATTTATATTGTAGTAATGATTTTTTATAGCTGGCTGCTAACCATCGTAGCACTGGCAACAGTACCACTCTTTGCTTTATTAACCTTTATATTTGCGCCTATTATTCGCAGCCAAACTAGAACTAAAGCTGAACGCAATGCCGAAACTCAATCTTATTTAGTTGAGGTAGTTTCTGGGATTCAAACAGTCAAAGCCCAAAATATCGAACTCAATTCTCGTTGGCAATGGCAATCTCGTTATGGGAAATATATTAGTGCTAGCTTTGAAAATGTTCTGACAAGCAATACTGCTAGTTCTTTATCTAACTTTTTGAATAAACTCTCCAGCTTACTTCTACTTTGGGTAGGTGCATATTTAGTCTTGCAGCAGAAACTGACTTTGGGACAGTTAATTGCTTTCCGCATTATCGCAGGTTATGTCACAAGTCCTCTACTACGGCTAATTCAACTGTGGCAGAACTTCCAAGAAACCGCTTTATCGCTAGAACGCCTCGCCGATATTCTCGATACTCCCCAGGAAACAGAAATTGCTGGGCGTAATAATATCCCGATGCCAGCAATTGTTGGTGCAGTTCAGTATGAAAGTGTTACTTTCAGCTTTGCTAAAAGCCCGAATCCGCAACTCAATAATGTTCATCTTGATATCGAATCTGGTATGTTTGTTGGAGTTGTGGGTCAAAGTGGTGCTGGTAAAAGTACATTAACTAAACTTTTGCCCCGCCTCTACGAACTAGACTCTGGTCGCATCAAAATTGATGGCTATGACATTAATAAAGTAGAACTTTACTCCCTGCGCCAGCAAATCGGTATGGTGTTACAAGACACTCTGCTATTCGATACCACAGTACAAGAAAATATTGCTTTGACCATGCCTGATGCCACACCATCAGAGATTGTGGAGGCTGCTAAAATTGCTTGCGCCCATGACTTTATTATGAATCTGCCCAACGGCTATGAAACTCGTGTTGGAGAAAGAGGTTCGGCTTTATCGGGAGGACAAAGACAACGAATTGCGATCGCTCGGACTGTACTACAAAACCCACCACTGTTGATTCTGGATGAAGCTACCAGCGCACTCGATTATGCTACTGAACGTCAGGTGTGTTTGAATTTAGCCCAAGTATTTAAAGGAAGAACAGTATTTTTCATTACCCACAGGCTAGGAACCATTCAAAATGCCGATGTGATTTTGATGATGAATCAAGGACGAATTGCAGAACAGGGAACTCATACAGAATTAATCGGGATGAATGGATTGTATTACTGTCTCTATCAACAGCAGTCAGCAATTTCTGAATAATTTTTCTATTTCATTTAGCAATCAGCAACCTAATAGAGAATTAACTAAATTTATTTAGCCTCTTACATACTAAATAATAACTTATTACTAATTATGAATACTAATGGCACAAATGGAAACGGTAAGTCTTCACATAACGGTCAGAATGGAAACGGTAAACAAAGCTCTAATACAAATGGTTCCTCTCCACTAAAACAGATAACTTCTTTACAGGATTTAGAAAAGTTATCACCAGAAATATCTAATCTTCAAGCAAAACCACCCTCAACAGCACCGCGTTATGTTCCGAAATTCGACCAACCTGTAATTCTTAGACAATCTCGCAAGTGGTCACGCGCTATTCTTTGGGGTCTGATGGCTGTTACAACTGGTACAATTGTCTGGGCAAACATCGCCAAAATTGAAGAAGCAGTTTCTGCTACTGGTAAGTTAGAGCCTACAGGCACAGTTAAAGAAATACAGGCTCCTGTTGGTGGCGTAGTTAAAAAAATCTATGTTGAAGATGGACAGCAGGTTAAACTTGGTGAACATCTTATCGGGCTTGACCCTACTACTGCTAATGCTCAACTCGACTCTTTGAAGAAAATTCGTCTATCTTTACTCAGAGAAAATCAATTTTATCAGTCTCAAATGAGAGGAGTGAGGGAGTCCGAGAGCGAGAGAGGGAGGGAAAATGCTCTCATTCCCTCACTCCCAGACTCCCTCACTCCCTCACTCTCCAATGAAATGCTTGACCTTACCAAAAGTCGAGTTGCTCTAGTAGCAGAGAACCGTTTATATCGTGCCCAACTAGATGGTACAGGTGACAGTAGTGGACTAAACATCGAACAAAAAGAACGCCTCCTCTCCACTTCTTCAGAATTGGATGCGCGGTTCACTGCTGCAAAACTGGAAGTTGACCAATTAAATCGTCAACTCAACCAAACCCAAATAAAATTGGTTAGCACAAAAGATACTCTCAAAATGAATCAGGGAATTCTCGATAATATTACCCCGTTAATGAATGATGGGGCAATTTCTAAGATTCAATACTTCAAGCAACAAGAAGAAGTTAGAAACGCTCAATCAGAAATTGACCAGCTTACCCAAGAAGGATTTCGTTTACAATCTGCTATTAACCAAGCACAAGCTAAGTTGCAATCAACTGTAGCTATTTCTCGCAAAGATTGGCTCACCCAAATTGCAGATAATAACAAAAAAATTTCCGAGATTGATTCTCAGCTTACTAAAGCCATTGTCGAAAATAATAAGAAAATTGCCGAAAATGATTCTCAGTTGAGCCAAACTCAAATGAATCTTCAATATCAGTCGATTAATTCCCCTGTTAATGGTACAGTTTTTGAACTTAAGGCACATACACCAGGATTTGTGGTGACATCTAGCGAACCAATTCTGAAAGTTGTTCCTGATGATGCTCTGGTGGCTAAAGTCTACATCACCAATAAAGATATTGGTTTTGTTAAAGAGGGGATGACAGTGGATGTGAGGGTTGACTCATTTCCTTTTAGTGAATTTGGTGATGTCAAAGGGAAATTGGTATGGATTGGAAATGATGTCCTACCACCAGATCAGATTTATCCTTTCTATCGATTTCCTGCTAAAGTACGCCTGGAGCAACAATCGATTTCAATTAATGGGCGTAAAGTACTTCTGCAATCTGGGATGTCAGTCAGTGGTAATATTAAACTGCGAGAACGGACGGTGATGAGTATCTTTACAGATATGTTTAGCTCTAGTGTTGAAAGTCTCAAGTTTGTTCGTTGAAGATGGCCGAAGTTTCTGAGCTTTTCACCCAAATATTCCGACTGTTATAAAAATCTCCACGTTGCTCCAAGCTAAAACCACCAAGCAACAATCCTAACCACACTTCCACCATCGGCATTTGCAACACACGTTGCAGTTTAACTAAAGAAATCTCATCATTGACATTTATCAGATGGTTAGCGATCGCGCTCTGCCATTTTTGGACATCCTCATCTGATGCCAAATTGCGAACATCTTCTAAAGTTGTTACCTCATCGAGCATTGCCAAAACATTCGCTTTTTCAACAGGTGCTACTACAGAATCACCCTCCTGGTTAGGATATGAAAATTGGTGTGGGCCGTGTGGTTTAAAGGTTTGTGGTGTTTGCGGTTCAATCAAATCATCTAAATCTAGGTGCATTGTTGTCCGCACTAGACCAGCAAAGAGATCGGCGCTAACAACTGGCCCCAAAAGACTATTGCGATCGTGGGTATCTTGCAACAGCACTTCGGCACGAGACTTAAGAATATCCGCAATTTGATTGAAAGCAATACCTGCGGTTGATAATTGTGTTTCAACAGGTAAATCATGAAGTTCTGTATCCAAGCACTCCCATACAGCATCAAGGGAAGAAGTTGGTGGAGATTCGGACAACTCATCTAATACATCCCAGATGGTTAATTGACGATATGTGGTCATCTCTAGGATTCAGGATGTAACGGGCAAGGACGCACTGGACAGTAACTTGAGGTAATTTCAAACATATCTTTATATTGATAGAGTGAAACACCGTATTGTTTAGCAAAAGCCTGTAACACCTGATCTGTATAGGCGCGGATCTTGCCAGCCGTTAGCCCAAAACAGTGAATTGGTTCTAGGCGGCAAATTGGTTTTTGCCCCAGCCAGAGTTCTGCGCCCAAGGCGTGCAATGGCTTATCCCCTGGTTCTTTATACAAATACAGCACTGCAAAATATGTTGCTGGTGGTTCGACTGCGATTGCATCAATTTGTGCCGAATCATCTTTACTTTTGTTGCGGTAAAACGAACGGCGATTGTGACAAACCTTCGGATTCCAGCAGCCATCACCTTCTGACCCATGCAGCACCTTAGCCTTAGCTGCGGGTAGTTTGGCGCATAGCTGACATTTAGGATCTAACGGCTTGGGCATCGTTTAGTTTATTGATTCCTCCTTAACATACTTCCACACCTATAGCGCGGCTTGGGTATGTGAGCATGTCACTTTTTGTTGTATCTACTAAAATCTGGTTGCGGATAAAATTGTTCTATAGGAATCATATTTGATTTCTGAAAAAGACTACGAGATAATACGGAGGAAG
>NZ_JAVRCK010000173.1:0-7633 GCF_034530815.1 Nostoc sp. DedSLP03 | reverse complement strand
CAGGGTATACGGTAAGCTGAAGCCTAAAACCCTTATACATCAACTGTTTTGCAAGTCTGCGTTTCGCGTGGCTTGTTTTTGTCTTAAAGCTCGTGATTTAAACATCCAAAACCCCACTGCAATGGTAATCTGATTTGCAAATTGTGGCTTAAGGGCTATGAAGTTTTAGCTGTATACCCAACAGAATTAGAAATCAATTAACCCTCGACTAGAGATGCAACAGTGGTTTATGAGTCAAAATTCGCAGCCGGATAACATATATGTTGTCCGATAAATTTTCGTCAAAATTCGCTGGCGGATAACTTAAAGTAGTCCAGCAAATTTTCGCCAAAACTTGCAACCGGATAACATATGTTGTCCGGCAAATTTTTGTCAAAACTTGCAGGACATCTGTCAAAGTTTATACACTTGTTTAAAACACGAGGTATTGTGCATGGATGCGCTAGGAAGGCGGACAAGTGAACACGGAGTGCTGCACCTAATGGAAAGCGAAAAGCACGGTCAGCCAATTTGGTTAACCTTGTGCGGTCGTAAAATTCGCGCCACTGACGCGCTGCCGCCGCAAAAATTTGATGCTGGCGAGAACTGCTGTATAGTTTGCGTTCGGATGCAACGCAGTAACTCGCTGCTGCACTCAAGGCTTAGGGCTGCATGAGTTTTGAAGCAAGTTTTAGGAAGAATTAAACCAGTGACAAGTTAACTTGCCGAAAAAGGATTGCAATTAAATCCTCTGGGGATAACTATAGTGGTCGATGCGAACTGAGTAAAATTAGATCCATCACCGAGAGGCTACAAGGACGCGGCTAAACTGCCGTTAAAATTCGTAGACGTTTGTGGCGAAACCTATTAGGTTTCAAGCGAATTTCTTCACCAATCTTTTTTCGCGGAAACATTAGATGTTTCCTCTAAGTTTCATAGTGAGTACGGGACATAGGGAAATGTATAACATTTCCAGAGTACGCAACACTTATTTGCAGATGTTTTTCGACGCGGGGGGTTAAGACTCCGCCAGGGCGATCGCGTTGCGGAAGATTTGCGCGATAGAGTAATAATCGTTGCGTAGAGAAGTTAACTTGTCTGAACCTAATGCTTCGCCAGGGCGATCGCTCTCTTGGCGATTTGTGCCGCGTCCTTTGTTAGCACCCTATGGGTATTAATCAACATTTTGGTGACTTATGAGCAGTTCCTATTGCTGTACAACAGCGGATAAACCTTAAGGTTTGTATGAAGTTCTTCACCAGCGATCGCTCGACGTTTTTGTACACAATCGGCGGCGGCTGGTCTTGCCGCTGCACGTTGCGGCAACTTCCAACTTCAACTTCCAACTTCATTAACTAGCTGGTGGAAGTCGGAAGTCAGGAGTTGGAAGTTAGCGGTTACTCAATTGCGATCACAGAAGGTGGGGTGTGCGCCATCGCACTGCGCTGTGACTGCGTTGCAATTTTCATTGTATGAAAATAAGTTTGCAAGGAACTTGCAAATATTGAGACGAATTACCGAAAGTCTCCCATTCAAAGGGGACGCAACTACACATCGTTATTGTCCAGGGGTGCTGGCGGTTCACTAATAACCTTTGTTTCAGGGGTAGCACTAAAACCAAAAGGTTTTGTCTGTTCAGATGATTCTTCAGATAACTGACTAATTCTATATTTAAGGTCTTTTTTTGAAAAGTGTATTAGAACTTGACCAACTGATTCAAGTAACTCAGTCCATGAAGAATCATCAGAATTTATTTTAAAACTTTCACTAACTGTTTCTTCTTTTTTTATTGATGGTGCTTTAACAATAAAAATGTCATCCTCTTGTTTAATAGAAAAATACAGAATAATTCCTGAAGGGGGAACTAAAGCTTTGTTATAAAAGCTTCTACCAGAATTATTAATATTAAAGCCTTGAGCTTTTACAGAAATTACTAATTTAAAACTAAAAAAACATTCATTGTCTACTAAAATAGCATCTTGAATAAAACTAAAAGGAGGAAGCTTAGAGCCTTCTTCATCAATAAGATATATATCTTTTCCTAGATTACATCCAATATGGTTAGCTATTTTTTGAGTAAGTTGGCGAATAAAATTAAAATTTTTATCTACATATGCATAAGTATTTTGATAATCTTTGTCAACACTATTGACTAGATGTTGAAATATTGACTCTGACATAGTAATAAAACTTTTAGAAAACAAGTCCATAGTATCATATTTGACTCGCTCTTAAATCTTTTCCACAAACCATAGTAAACGCTCGTAATGTGGTTGAAGCGTTGCATATTGCAGTGACTTCCAACTCCTAACTTCCAACTTCACTAGCTAGTTGGTGGAAGTTAGAAGTCAGCCTGTGCGCTCGCGTTTCACGCAACGACAATCCGATTAAGAGTTAAGTCCCAATCGGGAGAGTTAGCGATCGCGCACTGTCACTGCGTTAAAAACTGCATCGGCAACCATTGCAATTTTCAGTGCAAGCTAGATTGCAACTACTCACCTTTTTAAAACTGAAGGCGATCGCACTTCCTTGAGCGGGGATGATCATTTATGCTTCATCTGTGGGTAGGGAGCGGTAGCGATCGCGTACAAAAACAACCCCTGGTCATTGACCAAGGGCCGTTTTTATAGTCCACGGGTACTACCTCAAAAGTTATAAGCGCCGCCTTTCTCTCTTACCCAATCATTAATTTCTAGGATGAAATAGCTGAATAAAGCAGTTTCATCTTCTATTGATATAGATGAGTGCTGTTTTGAACGTAACTCAAAAAATGTATACGCGCTTTGATAAATGCCGGGGTATTTCTCTTTCAAAAAGTCTTCCAATAAATTGAAGGTATCTTGACAGAGTGGATAACTGAAAACAAGTTTTTCGCAAGGCAATCCAAACTTTTTGTTTAAAAGAGACACTAAATTAGACTCAGAAATCTCCTCTCCCCACTCAAGTTGTCTTCTGAAGTGATCAAGCGCGATTGGATTTGTGAAACAGATCCAATCGCGCTTATAAATGAAGCTGTACTGCTTCTGAACTGCCTCGTTGATGATATCCAGCCCTTCTACTGTGTTTTGGCGTGAGGCAATATCAGCAGCAAGCGTTGGGTCAGCCTCGGCATATCTGATAAAAGTCTCGGCTACATAGTTGGCGAAGGCTGGATCGAGGTAGCTGGCTAGGTGAACTGCCATGATTGGGTGAACCCAAGTTACCCAAGTTTTACCTACGCGCTCAACAATCCAGGGTTCAGCATTTGACTGTGTATTTTTCAAATGCTCGAATCTAGCCTTGGTTTCTGGGAATCGCTTCCAGTTTTTCAAGTCATACCCAAAACGCTTACACCACTTGGTGGCATTGATGTAGTTGTCATCTCGCTGTGCATCTTGCACCAAGTTACCAAACTGCTCTATGTTTGACATATATAAATTTTTCATTGTTTTGAAAATCTTAAACGACTCCGGCTCAAACAGGGGTTGTTTTTTTTAGCCTACAGACACTACCACCACACAGTGAAAATAAGTAGCTACTGGAAGCTACAAGACAAAATTTGATACACCTGTTTGGGTGAGTCAACTTCAAGGTTTGGGTTTGACGGTGTATTTTCTACACTGTCAACTTCAAAATTCAGGTTTGACAGTGTATTTTCTACACTGTCAACTTCAAAATTCAGGTTTGACAGTGTATTTTCTACACTGTCAACTTCAAAATTCAGGTTTGACACACCCCAGGAGGTGAGTCAACTTCAAAATTCGGGGTTTGATTGTATATTTTATACACAGTAAATTGAAGTATAAGTCATGAAATCATGATAATCAGTTAGTTAGCCTCCCTCCGTGGATCACCTTTTAAAACGTCTCAAACGCTTGCCAGTAGCTATTAAGCGCTGAAATAGAAGGTGTGTATCAAAACAATGGATCACCTTGGATCACCTGTATGATCACCTTGGATGATCACCTTATTGAGAATGATGCAAGCCTTGCAGGGCAAGGCTTTACCCTTAATTGTAAAGAAGGTGATCCGTCTAAGTACATCAGAAAACGCAAAAAAATAAAACTGGAATCAAAAAAAGCATGGTGAGAAGCATTCTCACGGATCACCTTCGTTACAATTGAATGAAAATGCTTACCCTGCAAGGCTTTCAGAATTGTTAAGAAGGTGATCTGCCAAGGTGATCCATAGGTGATCACAGGTGATCATAGTAAAGGCGATCGCCTCAACAAAAATCGCCCTTACTAGGCATTTTAGTTACATTGGCTCTAACTCATGATCATCGACCCAATCCCACTCGTTATCGTCTACCTCAAACCAAGGGTGGTCTTCTGGCAAGGAAACCATGTACTGCCAGTCCACGCCAGTCCAGGAAAGCCCCAGGACTGTTACGGGGTACAAAATCTCGCCCTGCTTCACTTTTGTCTTGTGCAGCACGGTTTGACCAATGTAATATTCGGGTTTGCTGAATTCTTTACTCACTCGCAAACGCCAAAACTTTGACGCTTGACGAAAATTGCCCAAAGTGGGCCCGTCAGCAGCTAACATACTATTGCCTCCTTAGTGGCGTGAGAACTTTTAAGGGGGAAGTCGTGCCGGTGGGAGAGAGGTAAGAGACTCTCTTGCCGGGGCGCATTCAAGCGCTGACTTCATTTGTGACATCAGGTATCTGAAATCATTGAAGCAGGTTTCGCAACAAATTGCGATCGCACTTCTTTTAACTAGATGATCATTCAACCATCCCATGTGGGTAGGGAGCGAGACGACGCTACGATTTACTCGCTGCAACCTGAGTTAATAATTGTATTCATCTGTCTACATTTAGAATACAACACCTGAATACAGACTGTCAATAAAGTTGTAGACAAGAACTCTGAAACCATCTACTATTGTAGACATATGTATTCAGTGACATAAGATATGGTCAGCAAACAATTTTCGTTTCGCTTGTCTGATGAAGTTGTGGAATGGCTAGAAGGATTGCAGTTAGAGGGCGAGAGTCTAAACCAGACGGCTCGAAGGATACTTACAAAATCTGCCAATTTGTCTACAGATTCACTATCTACATCTGTAGACATCAAGTCATTGGTTAAGCAAGAGGTAGAAGCAAGTCTAACAGAAGTGCGATCGCAACTCGAAACACAACTAGAGGCACGCCTGGAGGAACTGCGGGGAAAATTGAAAGCCCGGTAGTAGATAAGGAAACTAGCACTACCGGGCAAGAAAGCAATGAAGACTCAACTGTAGCGAACAGCGAAACTATCGACCAGCTGCAAACGGAAGTTAAAAGCCTAGAAACTCGTCTCAAACATTCCCGCAAGGAAAAGAAGGGGCTAGAGCAGCAATTGGCTGACGTTGAGCGAGAGAACAATATCTTGAAGGATGGAACAGTTCTCAACAGGAGATTAGAACAGATTAGGGAACTGGAGAGAGAAAACCAGCAGCTCAGGCAACAGCTACAGACAGCAGGTGCATCCCTTGCGCCAGACTATGAAGCAGTCCGCGATCGCACTTTAAATCAGCTGAGAATGGGCAGACAATCGCCATCGGGTAAGGCAATTCAGGCTTTCATTAAGGAATTGAAGGCAAGTATTGCCCCCGAATAGTGGCACTATGCCCGGACTTAAGTGCCGCATAAGCGGGGCTATAGCCCTAGTATTCAAGGACTTAAGTGTCGCATAAGCGGGACTATAACCCTAGTATTGTGCCTTTATAGTGGCAGTATGCAGGCACTATAAGCCCCTAACTGTGCCACTATTGGATGGTTTCAACACGGTTTTAACCCGTCTACACCGCGACCAAAACCTGTCTACAGTTTGTCTACACTGTGACAACAGACTACGATAAGTGCGGTTACAGTGCGATATCACTGTAACAATACTTTGGTTCCACTTGGTTGCAGTGCAACAACAGAGCGTCTACACCCAAACCAGTTGAAAAATTGCCTGTAGACGGCTGAAACCCCCTCTTAGAGCGAATTTTGACAAATATAGACATTTTTTTTGGTAGGCATTTTTAACATAAATTCCCCAAAAATAGGCACTTTTTTTAATATATTGCCCAAAAAAGTAGCGGTGCTAATTTAACAGTTTTAAAGCTAAACAGATAGAGATGCACCTCTGTTAATAAGCTATATTCTGTTGTGAGTTAAGTAGACAAAACCTCACTGATTTGATGCCGTGCCAGAGCTTGCCTGAGATATTCCACCTCAGCCCTTAGTCGTGCATTCTCCTGTATCAACGTATCCATATCATCTTTTTTATCCACTGCCTGCTTAATTACCTTCCTCCGATTCTCCAAGCTGAACCACTTCTGATAAATCTCAGTGTGAATCTCTACAGAATGTCCCAAATTATCAGCAGCAGCTTTAATTGGAATGCCCATCATGTGCGCTCGAATCGCCCAAGCGTGGCGTAAGTCATAGGGTGTAAACGGAATATTTACGCGCCTAAACCATGATGAACAATTAACCCGAATAGTGTTGATATCTGTAAAACTAGTCCTGCCATCAGTTTGAGCCTTTAACAGTTCCAAATACTCTACGTTTTTTAAATCAAACAAGTAAACCCATTCAGGATGTAGCGGTAAAGTTTCTCTGTAACCTGTCTTAGTGTCTGGGTGAACTTTCCATGTATTATCTTTATTTTCAGGACTCAACCACCAATCAATTTCAGGATTTACAAACAACTCTCTTGGGCGTAGTCCATAAGTGGCAAGCATTCCATACACCCATTCCCACATCTTCCAACTATCTAAACAACTCTTCTTGATTGTTAAGCTTCTAGTCAAAGAGTAATGATGAAAAGATTCCTGATATTTGATGATATCCTGATCGCTGGGGATATCTCTAGGCTGACTTTTGGGTTGCGTGGCTTTGAAATGTTCAAGAGTAAAGCTAGTTAAATTAAGAGTTGATTTTAAAACTTTCAACGATTTAACAGCGCTGTATCTAGCAAAATCTTTAGTCAACTCTGCAAATTTTTTGTCAATCTCCGATTGAGTTAATAAAGTATCTACCCCAATCAACCGCCGTAAATAATCCTTGTAATAGAAAAACGTGTGTTTACTTTTTTCTGTTAATTTGTGTGTTTTGAAATACTCAGTTTCAAACTCTTCTAAAACTTCACCAAGGGTTTGATGTTTGTTGCTGACCCTAGCTGTTTTACCCAGATATTTATCAGTCCATTCAAACTGTTTACGGGCCATCAGCTTGCCTAGCTCGTTTGCTTCTTCCTCTGCTGTTTTTAACCCGTCCAAGCTTGCAGGGATATTCAGCGAAATCTTGTACTGCTTAAAACCAAGTCCTTTTATGTCGCGATCGCCCGGTTTGATTGGTAGGGATGCTTGCAATTGAATTGTGTCCCGTGCCACGACCAAGCCCACTTTTACCTTAGCGGCTTTCAGCCGAGCCTTAGTGTCTGCCAAGCCCTTCTCAAATTTGCGTTCCAGGTGCTGCCGAGTAGCTTTCATTTGTTTCTGCGTTCCTAAATAGCTGCCATCGGTAGATGCTGGCGGAGTAAAATCCTCAAAAACGTCCTGTGCCTTGCTTTTCATTGTGTCTTAAATGTGTCTTAAAATTTAGTCCATTTAGAACAATGTTTAAATTAAGCAAAGTTAGACGTGGACTAAATCTTGGTATCACGAAACATTAAATCATACTTCGTACAGGGTATAC
>NZ_JAVRCK010000172.1:0-7756 GCF_034530815.1 Nostoc sp. DedSLP03 | reverse complement strand
TCTATCTCTCCAGATGTACGGAGTTTTTTCAGAAATCAAATACTAGTCCTATAGATCCCAAAGTAGGTAAGCTAGAAAACCGAGCATAGCCAAGCGACCGTTCCAAAGTTCAGACTGAGGAGTTAGCCCAAGTTCACCAGCATTGCGGTCTTTGCCATTATATGCAGTTTCAGTTTTATCACTAGGATAAATTGCCATTGTGAAGTTTCCTTAAGAAGCTAATTACATTGTTGATATTACTTAAATTACTAATCTGGTGCTATCTGTCTCTAGTCCTAAAGTAGAAACAACTCCAAAGAATGAGATTTTGAAGATGTTTAGGAAATACTTATCTAGCAAAAGTTCAATAATAGTTTTTATTACCCTTTAGAGTAGAGGTATTTTTCCCAAACAGCTGCGAATGAAAACTTATAATATCTCTAAATAACTATTTTGGATATCATAAAAAATCTAACGAAAGTTAGAAGTTTTCTCGAATATTATTGCTCAAAATAATAATAAAGAAAGAGCAAATAATATTTTTAAATTTACTACTTATATATAAGAGTATGGCTCCTACGGTATTGATTACAGGTGCTTCAGAAGGTATTGGTAAAGCAACAGCTCTTTTATTTTCTCGGCAAGGATATGACCTTGTAATTGCAGCTCGTTCTGCTGACCATTTGGAAGCTGTAGCGCAGGAGTTACAAAGCCTTGGTCGTGCAGCACCATTAACTGTCACTTGTGATGTCACCGACGCATCTCAAGTACACACATTGGTACAAAAGGTATTGGAGCATTATGGTTATATCGATGTGTTGATAAACAATGCAGGCATCTTCGCATCAGGGCCAGTAGAGCAGTTTTCTCTCAATGATTGGCATCAAATTATAGACACTAATTTATGGGGATATATCCACACAATTAATGCCCTTCTACCTCATTTCCTCCAGCGGGGTGGTGGAACTATAGTTAATTTAAGTTCACATTGGCGGTAAGGTACCAACTGCTTACTTAGTGCCCTACTGCACTAGCAAGTTTGGGGTGACAGGGTTGACGGAAGCCTTACAAGCAGAACTACAGCCAAAGGGTATTCATGTTTGTGGGATTTATCCGAATTTAATTAAGAGTACTTTAATGGAACGGGCAGTTTTTCGGGGCAAGAATAAGCAAGATGCTCAAACTCGTCGTGGACAGCTTAAGGTTGTGCTGAAAAATCCGGTAGTGGAGAAGCCTGAAGATGTGGCAAATGCTATCTGGGATGCAGTCAAGAATAAGAAATCGGAAGTGATGGTTGGTTCGGCGAATTTCTCGCAAGCTTTGTATCGCTTGTTTCCTGGTTTGATAAAGTGGGTTTTGCGGCAAGGGTTGAAAAATCAGGATAATTAATTTTTGCTGCCAGCACATTCTGCTATTGTTACTCACATTCTCGTTTCGTTACATAGTGGCGATAGCGAAACATAGCTTCTAGTTGCACTTGCACTAACCAACCACTGACAAATTCAACTGTTCCTCCACCAGGCATAGAAAAAGAAATAGCATCAGTCAGCCTAGTTTTACCATTTTCCAGTTCAAATTCATGTCGATGTATCCAAGATTCAAAGGGGCCAGATATCTGTTCGTCGGTAAACAGGCGATATTTTTCACATTCAGTATGACGCGCTAACCAAGTTAAGGGTAATGGGCCGAGAAACAAGCGAAATTCAGTGATAGCGCCCACGTTCAGCCCTCCTTCACGACGAACCACTTGAACCGGCTGCCAAGGTGGATTCAAGAGTTGCAAAATATCTGGCCTTTCGTGAAATTTCCAAACTACTTCTGGTGAGGCATTAATGATTGAAGAATGTTTAAAGTGCAGCATGGAAAGAAAAACCTAAAATTCAGCTTTCAGATTCGGTATCTATCTCGATATCTAGGGTATCTTCATCAACCCGCACATACAAAATATTTGGGTTACAGCAAACTTGACAATCTTCTACATAAGATTGCTGTCCTCCAGCACTCAAATCAATAAAAGTTAAATTCGGTTCGCCGCAATAGGCGCAGTAATACTCAGCTGTGTTTTGCATCAAGTTTTCAGCTATGAATTCAATGGTATTGGGCATGGGGCATGGGGGATTGGGCATTGGTTATTCCCCGTGTTCCCAGTCCCCAGTCCCTAGTTCCTAGTTCCCAGTACTGGCTGTAGTTCTTTGAGGGATGGATTGATATAACTCTGAGCATCAGCCAAATGCTTTAGTAGTGTAGACTGTGGCAAAGGCCCTTGCAAGTGGCTCCAGGGTAATACTTGTTCTGTTGACCATTCGGCGTGAACGTAAAAATCTAAGTCGGGGATTTGTCCTTTGAGTTGCTTGAAAGCACGTTTGTAGCTACCCAAGGAATCGCCAAAGTCACGAGTAAGTTCGAGAAGTTGGGAGAGTCTGCGATCGCCTCTCGATAATAAAGCCTGTATAATCGACCAATTATAGCTTTCTGGGCGAAATTCTATCCCCTGTGGTTTTAGCTGTTTTTGCAAAAACTGCAACCGCTTTTCTGCTTGCTGATTCACTCCAAACCATTGAAACGGTGTGTGTGCTTTGGGTACAAAGGTACTACATCCGTATGTTAAGCGCAATCCCGGCGCAGCTTTTTTGATATTACGCATCATCGCCACGGTTTGTTCTAAATCTTCTGCTTCTTCACCAGGAATTCCTGCCATTCCGTAGAGTTTCAAGCTTTTTAAGCCGCCAGCTTTAGCATTTATCGCTGCTTGGATGATTTCATCGTTATGCAGCTTTTTGTTGACGATTTGGCGGATCTTTTCGGAACCACTTTCTACTGCAATAGTAAGCGATCGCGTGTCTCGTTTTGTCAAAGTTTCTGCTAACTGGACTGTTACAGTATTAGTTCGGACTGAGGCAATACTGAGACGGACATCATCATACTTTGGCTGACTAATATAATCTAGCAACGCTTCAAATTCTGGATGTTGAGTTACTGAAGCCCCTAATAATCCTAGCCGATTTGTGACTTCTAAACCTTTGGCGATCGCTGGAATTAATGAATCTTCCAGACTGGCTGTTCTAAAAGGTAATGTGAGATAACTCGCCAAACAAAAGCGGCACATTTCTGGACAACTTCTCACCACTTCCACCATGTAGATATTTTCCCATGCCGCTTTTTCGGTGACTACAGTAGAGGCCGATAGGGTATTTCCTCTGTAAGTTTGTTTTTGTACTACTGCGGGAATTTCGGGAGAAATTGGTTTAATTGACTTTACTTCACCATCTCTTGTGTGATACTCCACCTCATACAAACTGGGTACATAAATTCCTGGTATTTGTGCAAGTCTTTTTAGTTGAGTTTGTCTTGAGGCATTTCTTACTTCTTTGTAAGCCTCAATAAAATTCCCTAACAGGGTTTCGCCATCTCCCAGTAAAACGACATCAAAAAAATCTGCAAAAGGTTCGGGGTTAGCAGTGAGAACGGGGCCACCACCAAAAATTATCGGATGAGAATCATCACGAGAGGTTGCCCGAATCGGAATTTCTAAAGATTCCAGCAAATTTAGAATATTCACATAATCCAGTTCCCACGAAATAGAAAATCCCACAATTTCCGGCGTTCTGGGGAGTTGTTCGTGAGTATCTGTAAACAGGCGACTCACCTGCACATCATCACGCACTGCCAACGTTGCCCAAACTACCTGATAGCCAAGGCTAGTGATACCTACGCTGTACTCATTGGGAAAGGCGAAGATTATGGGGATAGCGTTGGTGTCTGGGGTAGTAGGGGTAAATAGAAGGCGTTCAGAGTCAAATACAGATGATGTCACAGGTGTTTGTTAGAGGCAAGTTTATCTATATTTAATTTTAAGCCATAGAATAATTAAGTTAAAAATCAATGTTACGGCGTTAGCAAGAATAATTGGCAAGGATTGTAAATAAATTCCATAGATTAGCCACAAAAAAACACCACTTATGAATGTAATCAGGGTAATTAAAGAAACATCTTTTGCTGATTTTGTTTGCCAAGTTTTAAACATCTGTGGCAAAAACGAGATTGTAGTTATTGTGGCGGCAGCTAATCCTATAATTGTCAGAAAATCCATGCGATGCATACCTATAAAATAAAGTTTTCATTGGTTAAAAAACTTATAAACTGATTTTTATTATTCTGTATCAATGTCTTCTATTTTACCTTTTAACGTGAGTAATAAAGTATAAAAAAGAAAAAGGAAAAGAGTTTGACTCTGTTCCCTTCTCCTTTAAGCTCTACGCTAATCATTAAAAGATATGTTATTGACACTAGCAAAAGCGATTAATTATTCACGGGATAACTGCAATAGTAAAGGCGTGAACTCTTCTGGTAATAATTTGGCAAATCGGTTGTGAATAAATCTGGTCATGTTGGTAGTTTAGTGATGCAAACCAGTTTATCTAGCATTGTCTGACGATTTTTTGAGATAAGACTTAGCCCAAGCATATCGTTGTGAATCTTTTTTAAGTAAATATTCTGCTGCTTCATGTCGTTTATTCTCATCTTTTGTACTCCTGACTACTCGTTTTCTCTCATCATCTATATCTTCAGGTTTAGCACCGCGTTTTATTGCTTGTTCATACCAATAATCTCCTTTTGCATAGTCACTTTTGTCATAACATATAGCACCCATTAGGGTATAAGGTTGATGACTATCAGGGTGATACTCCATAGCTTTTTTCGCACAAATCTCTGCATCAGCTAAGTTATCCATATCTCTGAATGCTGCACCTCTAGTAACTGAAATTGCTGACTTTAGCTTGCTTTCTTTGATTTGGCTTAAGTCTAAGTTAGTAAGTTTTAATGCCTGTCCAGGTTCATCTGCTTTGCGCCAATAACTACTAGCGGTGGGAATATCCCATTTATTTCCAGTGCGGTGAAATTCCTGCTCATAAAACTCTGCTTCTAGCCTGTAATACGCAAGAGCAATTTTCCCACCAGGAGATAATAGTTCCTCTTCCATAAGCTGCAAAACCAACTTAGGATCTAGTCGTTCTTTTTTCTCTAATTTGACCATGATCGCGTAAAATGGCTCTAGCGCAAGTGAAAAATATATCAATCTATATTTTCTCTTGAGAATAGCGAAGTGCTTTTGTTGAGCGAGAATAAAAATATCTTCACGTCTATTATTTTGTAGCCAATCAATTTCTGATTCATTAAGTAGTTCTCCCAAATCTATCTTAGATTTTAGGGTAGAGGCGTATTTTTCATTTGCAATTTCTATAATCTCAGTCAGCTTGCGTTTTTTGAGAAAGTTAATATCTTGTTCACCTAATTGATTCGACAACTCAAGTCTTTTAAAAATTTTATACAGGTGACTCTTGGGCGATGAATCCTGATATTCAGTTACTTTATATTTAAGTCTCAAGACAGCAAATTCTTGTGTTTGTTCCAACTCTTGAGCAATGGCAATTGTTTCGCTAAGTTCTTGCTGTTCCAACCAGTTAATCTCGGAATCACTCAAATTATTTTTGGCATCAATATTTTGCAGTGTTGGATATAGTGGACTCGACAATGATAAATCCAGGTGTTTATTAGCTTGGTATTTATCTCGTAATTGAGCAAAGTGAATTTCTTTTACTGACTCTTGTTGTTGAAAAATTTCTGCTGTTTCCAAGAGTTGGTTATTGATCAGCCAATGATATTCAGAATCACTTAAACGTTCTGTAACCTCTAATTTTTTTAGTATTTGATACAGGAAACTATCAGGATATGAGTCTTGATATTGAGTAGCTTTGTACTGAGATTTAAGTTTAGTAAATCGCTTTACTTCTTGAGCAATTTGATTTGTTTCATATAAACCAGTTCTTTTCAGCCATTGAACTTCTAAATCAGTGAGTAAATTTCCTGATTCAAGTTTCAAAAGTATGAAATACAGGTGAGTAGATTGCCAGGAAACGTTATAATTTGTGGCTTTATACTTAGACTTTAATTTAGAGAATTCAAATTCTAGATTTATGAATTCTTGTACTTTATGTTTCTGCTGTTGCTTGATAGCTTCTAAAGTCTCCTCAAGGTTAGATTCTCCCAACCAATTAGATTCTAAGTCAAGGAGTTCAATTCCTAAGTCAAGTTTTCGTAGTATGAGATACAGCAAATTAGCGGGTGATGAATCTTGATATTGAGTCGCTTGGTATTTGGACTTTAAAGCAGCAAAGTGTTCTAAGCGATTTTGAGACTCTTTATCCATATTGATAGTAGATGCGATTGCACGTAGTTAAATGTGTTATCCGCTACTATAGCAATACAGATAAAAAAGGGCGAGTCAGACACTCACCCCCGAAGCATAAATATTTTATGAAAGTCCAAGTATAATCCCTACAACACCTTACACTGTCCATGATTTCTTAACAAATGGTCGCACAACACCAGCGCCACCATCGCCTCCACCATTGGAACTGCACGCGGTAGCACACAAGGATCGTGTCGTCCTTTCGCAGCCAATAGCGTTTCTTCACCTTCACGAGTTACTGTTTTTTGCTCTTTTCTAATTGTCGCCGTCGGCTTAAATGCAACTCGTAAAATGATATTTTCTCCATTGGAAATTCCCCCCTGAATACCACCAGAACGGTTGGTTACAGTGCGAATTTCACCATTTTCATCAATATAATATTCGTCGTTATGCTCAATCCCGGTTAACAACGTTCCGCCAAAACCAGAACCGATTTCAAAGCCTTTGCTAGCAGGGAGAGACATCACACCTTTAGCGATATCAGCTTCCAATTTATCAAATACTGGTTCGCCCAAACCTTTCGGCACGTTACGCGCTACACATTCTACAACACCGCCGATAGAATCACCTTGCCTCCCAACTTGCTCAATTAATTCAATCATGCGATCGCTACATTCAGCATCGGGACAGCGAACGATGTTGCTTTCCACTTGTTCTAAGGTAACGGTATTTGGATCGACTACACCTTCTAGATCCTTGATGCGCTTCACATAACCGATAACTTCAACATTGGCAACTTGACGGAGAATTTTTTTAGCGATCGCACCAGCTGCTACTCTGCCTATTGTCTCACGCGCTGACGACCTACCCCCACCTTGCCAATTACGAATGCCATATTTCGCATCATAAGTTGCATCCGCATGAGAAGGGCGATACTTCTCGGCCATCTCGTCGTAGTCTTGGGAACGAGTGTCTTTGTTTCGTACCAAAATTCCTATAGGCGTTCCTAGTGTTTTGCCTTCAAATACCCCTGATAAAATCTCGCAGGTATCCGCTTCTTTGCGAGGTGTGGTAATTTTACTTTGTCCCGGACGCCTTCTATCTAATTCCACTTGAATTTCTTCTGCCGAAATTTCTAATTGTGGAGGACAACCATCAATCACAACCCCCACACCACCGCCGTGAGATTCACCAAAAGTAGTTATACGAAATAGATGACCAAAAGTGTTGCCCATGATCTTAAAGAAAAAGTATGAGGCTTATGTATTTTACCTAGAGTTTGTGCAAAAGTTAATTTTTATGCTTTGGCACTGGGAATGTTTGACGTATAGCATTCCTAAATTATTTGTTAAAACCTCTATTTCTAATCTCTCCGTGTTCTCTGCGCCTCTGTGGTTCGATTAGAAAACTATTTTTCACAACTCATTTAGGATTGCTATTTAATACAAATAAGAAAGCGCCCTCCGTTACCAGAGGGCGCTCTCTCATTTAGCTAAACTTCAGAATTAACCGTTGATAGCAGGAGCGCTTAAAGCTACAGGAGCAGAATCGCCAGCAGCCAAATCCAGAGGGAAGTTGTGAGCGTTA
>NZ_JAVRCK010000171.1:0-7818 GCF_034530815.1 Nostoc sp. DedSLP03 | reverse complement strand
GGATATCTTGATTCGACCACTTTAGCTGGTAATTTCTTTTTAAAAAATCACCTAATTTGTACTCAAGTTCACCCAGTTCCCAAATATCTTTAGTTTGTAACCAACTTAATACTTCTTGGACTTGTTCATCGCTTAGGTAACTCTTTCTGCCTTTATAATTTAAGCGCAGTCCGCAAATTCCGTATTCCTTGTAAGCTTCCTTCCAGCTAGTTATTGAACCAACAGATACATCTAAAATTGTTTGAATTTCCTCATACTTGTAACCTTGATAAACCAGTTTCACCGCCAAAGCTTTTCTGACCTCACGGGCATCTGGACGACTATCGATAAATTCTTGTAATTCTGCGATCGCCATTTCTAAGTGCTGGTTTATCATTGTTCGTTATTAGACATATCTTTTTATCCGTATTATGCCGCAGTTTTTTTCAAAAATCAAATATGATTCCTATATCTATTTTTGAGTATATTGTGAGAAACTGCCCATAAATTAAAGTATATTAATTTTTATTTTATTTATTTAAAAAATATGACACGTCATGCATTCTTCAGCTTTCATTTTCAAAGAGACATTCTAAAAATTGGTCAAATTAGGAATACTTGGCTCATTCAAAGCCGCGATCGCAAAGCACAACCTTTTTTAGATAAAGCCGAATGGGAATCTATTAAACGTCGTGGAAATCAAGCAATACAGAACTGGATAGACTCTCAGATGAAAGGGACATCCGTTACAGTGGTTTTGATTGGTGCAGAAACTTATCAGAGACCTTGGGTTAAATATGAAATCGAGCAAAGTCACAGCCTAGCAAAAGGTATGTTAGGAATTGATATGTACGGCATGAAAGATTTGAATGGAATTTATGACTCTCAAGGTATTAACCCTTTTAGTCAATATACTTTCACAAATTCAAAAGGCAGTACGATAATTTATCCTGTGTATAGTTGGGTTTATGATAATGGCCGGAACAATATTGGCACATGGATTGAACAAGCCGCCAAAGCAGCAGGAAGGTAAGCAAGGTATTGTAATAAGCTATTATTTTATTTGTATTCAAAAAACTTAGATACTAATCGGTTTATATGTAAGTTAATAAAGCCATGAATGTTGGTTCTGCCGCCCCAAAAATCTTCATTAGTTATAGCCATGACTCACCGGAACATAAAGACCGGGTTTTACAGCTTGCTAACCGTTTGCGGGCTGAAGGAGTTAACTGTAATATCGATCAGTACGAAGTATCGCCAGATGAAGGGTGGCCCCGATGGATGATGAACCAACTGGAATGGGCTGATTTTGTGGTTGTAGTTTGTACTGAGCAGTATGGGCGTAGATTTCGAGGTAGGGAAGAACCAGGTATAGGACGAGGAGTGGCTTGGGAAGGAGCAATTATTACTCAAGAGTTTTACGATTCCCATGTCAAAAGCACAAAGTTTGTCCCTGTTATATTTTGTTCTAAGGACGAAAATTTTATTCCAATTATAATTCGCGGGTTTAGTCGATACAATTTATTGACTGAAAATGAATATAAAGCTTTTTACCGTCACCTGACCAATCAACCCCTGAACCCCAAACCGCCACTGGGTGAAAGGGTAGAACTTGCACCGCTTGTATTACCGTCATTACCAGCACGTAATCGCCAACAATATTTCCTCAATGAAAGCCAATATGCTAATTTACGAGAAGAACTAGTTGCAGCTTCCAAAGGACTATTAAATTGGAAAAGGACACTTGGTGATAACCAAGAAATTGAGCGCCCTGAGTTAGAACAACTTATAAATAGTATTGATATAGAAGAGTTTTCAACAAATATTGTTCTTGGTGTTCCTGGTTGTGGAAAATCATCATTACTTGCAAAGTTGGGACAGTGTATAGTCGATAAAGGTTACGCTCTATTGGCTATTAAAGCAGATTTTTTAAATAATAAAGTTAACTCTCTTGCAGATTTGCGTAGTGATGATCAGCTTAATCTAAGTGTTAGTCTACAAGAAGCCATTAAAGCGATCGCAAATAAAGAAAAAATCGTATTGTTGGTAGATCAGCTTGATGCGGTTTCAGAGTTAATAGACCGACATTCAGGTAGGCTAAACGTCTTGCTTACTCTCATCCAATCCGTAGCTGGAACTAAAGGAGTGCATATTGTTGCTACCTGTCGTGAATTTGAATTTCGCCACGGTAGTCAATTTGCTCGCTTGGAAGGTTTTGAACAATTATATTTGAATTTACCAACTTGGGAGAAGATTTCTCCTTTGTTAGAATATACCGGACACATTGCACTCGGTATTGGTGAACCCCTGCGTGAGTTACTGCAAAATCCCTTACATCTGAAGATATTTCTGGAAGTCGCAAAACCGGGAGAAATATTTGATTCTTCTCAAAAGTTACTAGATAGGTTGTGGGAAACTCGGATTCTCAATCAACCTAATGCTTCCAAATACATTGTTTTTCTGGAGCAAATTACTCAACGCATGACGCAGGAAGAGGTACTTTGGTTGCCAATAGCAGCTGCGGATAGTTGTCTGGAAGTATATCAAGCTTTAGTACAAGCCGGAATATTAATGACAAACCAGGATAATTCTACCTTTGGTTTTTGTCATCAAACTTATTATGACCATACTTTGGCGCGTGCTTTTGCCCGTGATTCACAATCGCTCGTAGACTTGGTGTTGGAACGGCAAGATGGTTTGTTTGTTCGACCTATTCTACTGCGAGGTCTAAATTATCTACGCGGTACTGCACCTAAACAGTACGCAAAGCAGTTGCAATTACTATTGCACAATGCAGAAGCGAAAATCTTCCCATTAAAAAATAAAATAGTCAAGTTAGCTTTTAAAATTTTGACTCATTTCTCTGGCAAGATTCGACTTTGGGCTTTGATTGTTTTGCGATCGCTGCAACTAATTTACGTGCGAACCCATATTTACACCCTGTTAATTGAGTTTCTTGGTTCGCAACAAAACCCCGAACCAATTGAAGTGGAGCTTTTAATTCCCTTGCTTAACTTAGAGACAGAAGCACCCAAAATTTTAGACGCAATAATTGCCAGCCCTGGTTGGTTCAATCAACTATATAATTGTTCTGAGTTTAGACAATGGTTAGAAAAACCATCAGATGAAGCTTCCTATTGTCTTCCTATTTTAATTGCTGCAACTAGCTTTGCAAGTGATAAGGTATGGAATCTCATAGAAGAGTATTGGTTAGAAGATACTGCATACGACGCATTAAGTATGCAGATTATATTTAACTTTCAACAGTGGAATCCAGAAAGAGTATGGCAAACTCAGCAAATTATTCGACGTTTTAATTTTGATATGTATAGCGTATCCACAATTGCGGAAAAAGTAGCTGAAACTTTACCTCAACTAGCACCAAGAATTATACGTGCCCATTTAGATTATAGACTGGAACAAGCTATTGCAGAAAGTAACAAACCAATACCAGAGTTACCAGCAAATGCAAGTGATGTACAAAGATATATTCACGTTTCTAGACATAATCCTAAAAAAATACTTATAAGCTTACTTGAAGGGAGGAGCGATTTTGATGATATTGATGCTTTAGCAAAAGCGAATCCAAAATATTTTTTAGATGCTATTTGGCCATGGTTTACTGACTTAATAAGTAAAATTGTCGATCAAGAAGAACTTGTAAAAAATACTTATTATGAAGACTATATTGATAGTTTTGATTTTTACAAAAGTGAAATTATCCAGGCAGTATTATCAGCTATTTTAGAATTAGCAAATCAAAATATACAAGCTTTTTTAAATTTTGTTAACCAGAATGAAAAATCAGAATCACTCATTGTTCACCGTCTACTGGCGCGTGGGCTAGTACAGATAGCGCCTCAAGAACCGCAGCTAGCTTTGAATTACTTACTTGGAGATTCTAGACGCTTGAGTTTAGGGGATTTCAAAAATGCTCATAAAGAAACAAAAAAATTAATAGTCGCAGTTGTCCCGCATATTCAACAGCAAGACCGAATTTCTATCGAGCAGTTAATTAAAACATATAACTATTATCATACTAACCGGAAATTAACCACCGACTTACGCTTAAGTTTCTTGAAAACTAATCGTCAACATCGACTAAAACTCATACTTTTTTTTCCGGAAAAATATTTGAGTGTGGAAGCAAAGCGATGGCGGGATGAAGAAATGCGTGCTTTCCCTTGGGTTATTAATGAAAAAAACGATAATTACCCTACAATAGCACAAACTGTAGGTGCGCCGATGAATGTTAAGGAGATGAGTTGTGCATCCGATCAAAATTTATTAAACTTATTTAATGAACTGTCAAATATGACAGAGACAGATTATTTCACAGGCAAGAGAGATTTATCTCGTGCTGGAGGTGAATCTTCGCAGGCATACGAGTTTGGTAAATTAATTAAAGATAATCCAGAGCGTTTTTTTCGCATTCTCCCACAACTTCAGCCACAGCATCATGGAAGGTATGCAGGTAATGCAATTAGAGAGCTTGTAGAAAATGGTTTTCCTACAAATAATTTGATTGAGTTAGTAGAGAATCTCGAACAACGTGGATTTATTTCGGAAGAGTTTCGTTCTGATACTGCATCTGCTTTAGAAAAAATTTCTGAACGTAACCAGGGACTTCCAAAATCAATTCTTTCACAACTAGAAAATTGGCTACTGACACATCCAAAGCCTGAGTTAAAGGACTATAGAAGTAAAGAAGAAGAAAGTTCGCATCAACTAAAGTCATCAATTGTTTTTAACACCACTACATCGCATACTTTACCTAGCGGCAGAGGTTCCATTGTACGAGCGATCGCTGCTGGCTACCTTGAGCAAAATCCCCCTGATTTACAAAACTGGGCAAGGGTAATTAAATCTAGGTTAGAAATAGAGCCGCACCCAGCAGTTTGGGTGGATATTTTGACTCAGATGCCACCTTTATTAAATGGCGATCGCACTCAAGCAACCCAACTTTTTGATGCAGTGATTCGCAACTGTCCCGAAGTGTTGCGGTATCGATGGGCGCTTTACTTTCTTTTTCGCACAGTAGGATGGTTTGAGCCAAAAGAAACGGTTCAAGGTTGGTTGGAGATGCTTTGGGCAGATGGCTCAAATTTTTGCCGTCAAGCCTATGGAGAATTGCTATTTATCCATTATTTTCAATATCAAGATGAGTGGTCAGTAGCAAAAATAGACCATCATCTTGCTAATCAGAACGACGAGGCAGTTTTGTGTGGATTAGCTCACGTAGCCAGCCATCTGTGGATTCAAAGAAGATGCAGAACGAAAGCAGCAGAAATTCTCTACAATCTTGCACCCTCTAATATTGAGGCAATTCAAAGCATAGTAGCAAGCGTCTTTTTCCAAAGCCGTGAGCATTTCGAGCTAGATTCTGGAATGCGCTTACTAATTCAAGCAGTATGTAAAAACAAACAATTACTCATAAAAGCCGCCTCAGATATTATTGGGATTATCGAAAACAATAATTTTGTTGATACTGAGCCTCAACTGGTGTCTGAAATTTGCCAAAGTTTATTAAATCAGTTGGGGGAGAAACTTGATAATCCTACAAGATCGCTAGTTTTCGCAGCAGAAAGTCTCACAACACTTGCTATCCAACTACATCGTCAAAATAAATACCGAGAGATTGGTTTAAACATCTTTGAACAACTACTTAGCTTAAATTTGAGAGAAACCCGTTCAGCACTTGAGGTGCTTGACAGGAAACCAAATCGGTTAAGCTTTTATCAAGCACCAAGGAGAAGACGGCGTAGACGGCAGATTCCTTCTGGTAACAAATAATTGACTCCCATTCTTTGAAAATGGGAGAAAGTGCATCTCCCTACACTCTTGCGGCAAGTAGTTGAAGGACTTCAGGTGTTGCAACCCAACCGTGTCTTCGCCATCCCAAAGTCTCACGTACAACTGCATCTTAGCTTAGGGTTTGTGTAATAATAACCTGAACAATTTTTGTGTGAAAGCTAGATTTAGCAAGCTATTCTAAATAAATTTTGTACAACTTATTTTTACATGATGCTTTAGTTGGTTGTGCTGGGTAGCACGATCCCTCTCAGCAGGTGTATGCATCATCAGACTTTTCAGTATTTTATAAGTATATATCCGTAGCGACAATGTAATATAAATCGTTTATTATCGTTATTTTAAGAACTAGATAGAAACCAGCTTAAATATTCTATCCAAAATTTATAAATAGTATTGAAGCTATGAACAAAACAAGTTGGTTTCCTGTTTGGCTACCTAATCCACAATCGTGGATGATGGCTATGATATTAGCAATACCAGCGTACTTTGGCGCAACTGTAATTTTTGCATTTGAATTTTGGCGTTATTCTTTAGTAGGCGGTCTTCTAGTTATTACAGGTAATGGTGGTGGCGGTCTACTTTTTTTCTTTATTGTTTCTATTGGTGCATTATTATTAGCTCTGATTTGGTTTTCAATTTTGGCAGGAGCGTATTCATCTCTACTCAAGTTTCTCTGGTCAAATTCACCACAATGGTTAAGATTACCAAAGTTTAGCTTATTAGTTATTCGAGATTTCGGAATACTTGTATTATCAATTTTGCCAATTGTTGGGATTTTTACAATTTATACTTTATTTATTACTGGTTTGAAACAGAGCTTGACTGATTTCAGAACACCTAGACTAAGCTATGATATTTTTCTGCTAAGGTTTTGGTGGCTTTGGTTCATTTCTGCTGCTTATCTTTACAATTTGTTTATGAGGAAAAGAAGTATTTTCATCAAGTGACAGTAATATTTTTCAATTATTTTTCAATATAATAAATATCCTTGCTCAAACTGCCGTAATAATTAAAAAAGAACAAATTGTTTAATTAATAAAATAACCGAAAACTCAAAACTTTTAATAATATAATAAGTGTTAGAAACTTTTAACAACTTACCTTATTTAAGGTTAGTAGATAAACAAAAATTAACAGAAGTCTCTGCGATCTATTTCGCTGTAGCTCGCGATCAAGTTCTCTACATTGGTCAAGCAGTAAATCTTAGAAGCCGTTGGCTAAATCATCATCGTTTACCACAATTAGAAGCAATTAATCGTCGGTGTGAAGTCAAGCTATTTTGGTTAAATTGCTTACCGATTCACCTTAATGAACTAGAACGCCAGTACATACAGTACTATTGCCCAACTTTAAATCAAACTAAAGTACCTCAAAAAAAGTTGTTACCTAGTTTTCAAATGCTAACACTGTCGCTCAAAAAATTAAACGAGCGAGTGCTGGTTTTCGGAGTATGTCCTGCTAGTGAAAAACTTCCGCTCAAAACAATAGTTATAAGTTATGTGGCTAACTATACAGAAACTCGGCTTGCAACAACATTAGTTCGGAAGAGTTTGCAAGCTGTAAATAAAAAGCCTAATAGTCTATTTAGATGGATTGAGTACGACAGACTTAGAAATGGCGCTCGTTGGTTAACTAGGTGCAATGGTATCGAAACAAGGCTGATTCCTTGGTTTGAAGAACGCATTATGCACAACCCTAGTATGTACAGAGTCATGGAAGAGAAACGTTTTGGAGTTTGGACTTCAATCCCATTAAATGACTATGAAGCGATGAGGCAAGACGTGAAAGCTATGTCATTTACTGAAAGATTGCAATTAGCACGAAACTCAAAAATTGGCTGGCAATTATTTCCTTTGGAATGTGGTTCGCAGTTGAGAGTTGTCAGTGGTGTAGAGCTTCTCTGTCTTACCAGTGAACAGCTAGAAATATTACTGGATAACAAACCCTACATACAAGAACAGCATCCAGGTATATCCCTCTTCTGTCACTTTCCGGGTATTCTAAATAAAAGGACTAAAAGAAAAA
>NZ_JAVRCK010000170.1:0-7878 GCF_034530815.1 Nostoc sp. DedSLP03 | reverse complement strand
TCTATCTCTCCAGATGTACGGAGTTTTTTCAGAAATCAAATACTAGTCCTATATTTTACCAACTAATTTTTGTATACTCTAAAAATTTGCCACGCGATCGTCGAAGTGTAAAATATATTCATCAACGACTGTAAAACAAGCTACCTTGAATCCCTACGCGAGACTACACTTGTCTTATAAGGAGTGACAGCCGTGCTGGGAGAACTACCCATAAGTTATTTATATAACCCGAAACTCTTTACTAGTAAGGATTTGAAAAAACTTTATAGCAAACTGCTCATGCAGTGAACAATTTTCCTATTGACAAGCAAAAAGTTTCAGTTACCCTGAATCCCCAGAGGGTTAAATCTTATTGAAAGGATCTTCCTCTTCCATCTTCCGTAAATCCTGAAATTCACGGATTTTAAAAGTTCCTTGCATCTGTAAGAAATTCTCAATGTCTTTCATTGAAGTGTACAAGCGGTTTGTTCTATGTTCAACCGTTTGTGTGACCTGGGCAATCAACAAAGTTACGGTATCCTTTCGATTTATGTAGTCCTGAATGTGTAAATCAAGCTTGTGATTTATTTCTCTGATTTTTTCAGCATTATTAGCGTGTTCTTTCAAATCCTCTTTTATCTGGGTAATTGAGGTTGAAATGTTGTTCAAATTATTAACAAGCTTTACCGCTAAAGTTCCAAGAACAGAAAGACTTACACAAATGCCAGTAAATACACCAACAGATTCTAAAGTTACCGTAATTACTGGTGAAGAGGCAGAGCTACTAACAGCGATTGTTGATTGTGTAGTATTCATTTAAGAATAAATGTATTCCGTAACTTTGACTTTTGCTGTATTGGTAAGCAGACCTGTACAAATGCCAACAACAGCATTTTGACTGGAATTATCATCTAAAAACTTCTCGCCAGGAGCCAGCGAAAAATCGTAGACAGTTCCAGAAACAATCACAGTATTAGCAGCGTAATCAATCCCAACTGGTACATATTTAAAATAAACAGTCGATGGCCCTGTATTAGAAAACAAGCACGAGTGCCGACTGCCATCTGCTTTTTCGTTAACAATTAAAGTTTTGGAAGTCGTAACACTAGCATCATTCGCAGGTTGAGCATTAGTAGCTGCTGTTTTGTTAATCGAAGAATAAAACATATTTTCTTGATAAACCTGAACATTAATTGACCAAATTACATCTGTGTCATCCAGCCGGAGAAATCCTAAACCATTCCCAACGACATCTTTAGGAAAATAGAAAATCTCTGTTTCTAGACTCCGATAACTGAGTCTTTGAGGGCTATAAATATTGATTTCATTATCTTCCTCAAATGTTAAGCTACGGCGTAAGTATCCTGCATACGTCCAAATCTTGCCTACAGGAATAGTAGTGTTAACAGACACGGCTATGATGGGTTTATCAAAAACTACGGGAATATTTATTTCAGTTATCTTTTGATAAATCGGTTTCCCTGCTGAGTCATTTAAGTAACTTACAGCCGGGAAAGAATCACTATATTGCAAATGCCAGTTGCTTTCTATCCCTAGCTGTAAATTCCTGCTCACTTACGCCCCTCGGTACATAATCAACTCGACATGATCGCAAAATTCACCCACAATTTCATAAGGATTTTTTATTCCATTGAATTGCAGCTTATCGCAGTAGTCAGCCAGAGAAATTTCATTCTGTAACCATTGCCTTGCTGCTTGGTTACACCCAATCATCCCAGCGAATTCTGCATCGCTGGCATCAACATCAATCTCCACCGCTAGTAAATCAATATCATCGCTGGGAACCCATAGAAATCCTTCTCTCTGGGCTATTGGGCTATACATGAATTAAATTCCTTCTGGGGTGAACTTGTAGGATTTTTTGACTGTAGCGGTGCCGGCATTTTTCCAAGCACTTGCGCCACTTGCTCTAGTTTTAATATCCAGAACAGCTGTGTCAAAATCCTCAGACATCGTTTTCCCACCAAAGGGCATTGATACTGTATCGGTTGTGGGCTTTTTATAAGTAGCTCCAGTAATACGGGAGACACGATCCACAAAAGATTCTTTATTGGTAAAACTCAGCCTGGCAAACTTATATTTGGGGTTTTGCAGAACCACGGGGGTAGTTCCGGCCGCAGTGAGGAAATATTGCCCAAGCAATGCAGTACGCAGAGCATTCGCTACATCTTTCCCGACAGCCGTGCCTTGGGTTGCATCTAAAATCTTAGATGTCTCAATGTACGTAACGATTGTGCCGGTAGAGTTAAAGGGGATAATAAAACCATCTGCAAGCACCGGTTTAGCTCTGCCAGTACTAATGCCTGGAATTGCGTCATACAAAGCTTTTTTCTGTTCTAGGGTCTTGCCCTGCCAAGCTTTGTAAGCATCATATCTAGCTTTTTGGCTTTCATACCTGTTTAACGCTCTAAAACCCATATTGATTAATCTCTCGTTTAGATTTTTTTACAACATAGTCCAGTTTTTAGCGTTATCCGTTGTGGCGAAACCTAATAGGTTTCAGGCAATTTTATCCACCAGATTTCACAGCCACTCTACTAACGACTTGTTTCTGAGTGTGGTATCAATCAGGAATATCGGAGCAACCAAATTACCTAAAGAGATATAGGCGTATCGAAACCGAAGTATGGCAACTGGTCTGTATCGCCTGTTGTTGTGCTGTTTTCCTAAGATAGTTGTCTTTCCAGCCGTGGCAGTGGTGGTACTAGCTTTATCCGGGTCGTTTAGCAGAATATGGCTGTCACCCTTGTAAGGCACATCAATTGCGTTGCAAATTTTTGAATATATATTCACCGCGTCAGCTTTTGCGTTGACTAACAGATAGTTTCCTTTAGCAAAACCGTTATCTGGGTCAGTGTAGCTTGCTGATTTATTCCCGGTAGTATAAGTAATTCCTTTTTTATTATCTAAAAATAAGGTTTTAATTTCATTAGCAATTGCTGTCATATCAGCTTTGGTAATAGCAGGTTTTGCCCCTTCACTTGAGCATGAAAAATTCATCAACCTACAACTTTTCTCATGTTCAATTAATGGCTCGTCTATTGGTTTAGCCGCTGCGTCCTGTGAGAAATATAAAAACAATTGGGGATGCCCAGCTACGGGGGGTGCTGTATCAAATTTACTGCCATAGACTATAGCTAAATTCTTTCTTCCATACCCCAACAAATCAAATAACAGATGATGTCTGAGGTTCATCATTAATTGATTGTCGTTATCTGTCATTGTACAAGCTACTCTTAGCGCACTTCTTGGCGAAGCAATGTTAGGCTTCCAATCGTCTGCCAAGTCACTAAAGTATTTTTTTACCAAGGCATTATGCTGAGGTATGTATATCTTTTGTAAATGCTCGAAAGGATCAAAGTTATCTGGTAGTGCTTCTGTAGATGGTATTTTTGCTATGGGTGAAGTCGCGTGTGGCGTAAGTGTCCGCCCTGTTGTTACGTCCGAGGTTGGTGGCAACTGCCTTCCTAACTCGTCTCTTGGTGGAATATATGATGGCGTGTCTTCACTCATTAGTCGCCTCCATCAAAAATATCTTCAAGCACTAATTCCAAGAAATTTGTAGAATCAGCTTTTGCTTGTTCACCAGCGTCAGCCGTCTTGGTTGGATCTGGCACGGTAATCCCAGGTTCATGTCGTAAGTTATTGCCAAGAGAATCTTTTATTGGATGACCATCAGCATCCTTTGGATCTTCCTGTGTCAAATTTTTGCGAAGGGTAGCAACACTATCATTAATGCCAATCGCTGCCTCTTTAATAGCAATTGGAACAGCAATTACTGCTGCAATAGTGGATGCTTGAGCGCTAGCACCTTGCAAGAAGTTGAAAAATTTACCCTGCAAATTTGGCTGGGGGTTCATGTACCCGTAGGCATTTTCAAGAAGTACACCGCCCTTACGCAATGCGTTACCGATTTTACCGACATTGCCGCCGATAACTTCCATACCAGCTGTCAGCACGCCCATCATGTTTGATAGCTGGTTATGTACATTCACTGCTGACTGATAAATCCTATTTGCTTTAGCCCAAGCCTCAGTGATTTGTGCATAGTTAGCAGCGCCAATAGTGTCTTCTATAATTTCTTTTGCTGCCTTCCCCAATACCGTAGAGATGCTTATTGATTCTCCATTTAAGCCTTTTGGGAGTATGAATCCAGTTACCTGATCGATGATTGTCCCTAAAGTTACTGCAAGGTCATTACTAAGCATCAAAGCATTGTGCATTGTCGCCGCGAAAGTCATGATATTTAGGGCAGTATTCACTAATGCGCTGCTTGCAAACGCTGTAATTAGTGCAGTCAACGCGGTGAACTGTGCTACAAGAAATCCTCTGACTCCGCCGATGGCGCTAGTTGTGACTGTGTTTATGCTTGTTCGAGTTGCAGCGTGTTGGCTAACGATTAAAGCCCTTAAACTCGCCAAATCTGCTGGATTCACGTCTATTCCATTCCTTCCTGGTGCTCCGGGGAATCCTTGTCTTCCTGGTGCGCCATTTCTGCCGGGTGCACCGTCTCTGCCGGGTGCACCGTCTCTGCCGGGAATACCAGGGACTTGCACCACAGTTGTTACCCCTGGCGCGCCGTCCCGCCCTGGTCTTCCATCAACGCCATTTCTACCGTCTCTACCGTCTCTTCCTGGTAGTCCTGGTATGCCTGGTCTAAGTCGCAGTAGTTGGACAACGCTATAAATCGTTGCTACTGCTATTACTGCTTGCCCTGCTTTACCAAGGGCATCCCCTGCTACGTTTTGAGCTTTCTTGCCGATGCTTTCAGCGTCAGTTGCTTTCTTGTAGGCGGTACCAGCGTTCTCGTTTGCTGTTGCAGCATTACGAACTGCACCGTCGGCTGTCGTTTGTGCTGTCTTGGCGTTGCTATTGGCTATTTGTGCAAAATTCTGGGCGCGAGTCGCTGTTACCTGCGCTGCACCCGCTTTTAGATTCGCCGCTTCGCCAATATCTTTAGCATCAAGTGCAATATTCTTCACTTGTGCGATCGTAGTTTCGTTGTTACCGATCCGATTTTGAAGTCCTAGGAGTTTACCAAGAACGCGGGATAAATCGTTACCAAGTGCCACTACACCGTTTTCTACCGCATCAATGCGATCGCCAAGAATAACTAGTGTTTGTAGCTGCTCAATTATGGTAAATATCGTGCCAATTACCTGAAAAATTTCAAGTATCCTACCTGCGAGTCGCCCTGTTGCTGCTAACGCTTCTGAACTTATTCCTATTGCTTTGGCAGAGTTAATAATTGCAGTACCTACAGCACTTTCAAGCTTCCCCACTAAAACCCCAAGACTATTAACTTTTGAGCCTATACCATTTACTATCTGCCTCAATCCTGTCGCTTCAGTCGCAGCATTGATAGCAGCGTTTGTGGCTTTTGCAGATTCGGAGATTGCTTGCCCCGATCTATTAATTGCCTGATTGGACAAGCCCTTTGACAAAGATGATTCTCGTGCAGCAGTAGTTGCAATATCCTCTACCTGATTTAGCCGTCTAAAAGCATCTGCTGATTGTTTTTCAAGTAATGCAGCTTTCTTTTGTGCATTACCAGCAGCATCAAATGCATTGTTAGCAACTTTCGTTGAAGTGCCAGCAGCACTTGATGCACTTTCCGCTACATTAGATGCGTCATGCGCCATGCGTGCGATTCTTGCAATTTCCGCTCTATCAGCACCCCTATCTTGGGCAACTTTGAGCGCTTGAGCTAGACCACTGTCAGCAGTTTTTTCTACTTTAAAAAGTTTCTCCAGTGCTTGCCTTGATTGCTCTACCGCGCTACTAACCTGTGGCTGTAATTTATTGGTTATAACCACACCAGCAGCAGTTACGGCTGTAGCAATATCTGGCTGCAACGATGACTTGATCGAGTTTTTAAGTGACAGTTCATCAACCGATTTGATGTTAGCGATTTGCTGTTTCAGTGCATTAATTTGACTTTGCAAATTCTGGCAACAATCGCATTTACCAGCGCAATCTAGCGCTGATTGCATACTCCCAATTACGCTGGAGGTACTCATATATTTAGCCGCAATTCCTACTTCTTAATTGATTGGATAAACCCTCTATTTGCGCCCATTCGCTATTGCTAATACACTTACCACTGCACCCCGTTCCGCAAGCCGTTTCGCATTCTGATAGTGATTGGTAAATTCCTGGGGTGCTATAAACAGTTTTTTTTATACACGCACCGTTAATACAGTCATATTTCTCGCTCGGATTGGGAACGAACGATTTGGAGACAATATAACCATTGCCCCAATTGGCAAGAAAAATCCTACCATCACATGACGAAATCAAATTCATACTCGGGCTTGCATTAACCAGAATAGGATCGTCACTTGCAAAGCCCGGATACACTTCTGTATAATCGCGGTTTCCAGTGTTATACAGTCGAGTTATTAAAGTCCAAGTTCCTGATACGCCACATCCTGACATTAGTAGCTATCCGGGTCAATTGTTGAACTTGTATCAAGTTTTGCAAGGTTGATTGTCAACTGATCGACCCTATAAGAATCATTGTTACCACCTCTAGTCGTAAAGCTAGAAAATCCCTTGTCGATGTAAATACTTTGGTCGGTATTTGCATCAAAGTTTGTTTGTGTTAAATAACTTTGTGCGTTCAAATTTATTGCTGCGAAATGTCCTTCTGCACTTGCACTATTCGGTGTAGCTAGCCCTGCTGTTTGTAAAGCGCTATCGGGAATAAATAAACCTGCACTTGGTGCTGTTGCACCACTGGCGAGTCTTGTTGCTCCGGTTCCGAAAATCTGTACTAAAGTTGGTTCTGCCATGAGAAATGCACGGATAAAAGTGAAGTGAATAAATCCGTTGTATGGCTTAACAAAAAAAGTGTAAATATTCCACTTTTATGTAAAACAGGTAGATTCTCTGAAGACGTGTAATGCTTGCTGCTAATAGGATTAAGTCGAATATTTCTAATAGTAAAAGTTAGGAATATTCCGGTTTAACCATTGACAGTGGTTAAACCAGAATAGGCAGAAGTAAAAAATAAAATGAAAAATAATCGAAATGGACAAGCCGCAATTTTAAGCGATGCGGATTATTCCAAAATTCGCAAGCAGATCCGCTCTCAAAAATATAAACTGCTTTTGGATCTGGCTTGGTACACCGGGGAAAGGTGGGGTGCGTTGGTGAAGTTACAACTGCTTGATGTGTACAACCTTGATGGTACACCCAGCGAGTATATCAACTTTCGCGCCAGGACTCGCAAGGCAACACCCAATGGAAAGCGGCAGACGCGCCAGGTGCCGGTTCACGATACCTTGGCTGAATTGCTGGCAGCATATAAACCACTCCCCGGTTCGATTTGGTTATTCCCATCCAGGGAAGCGGATAAACCTATGGGGCTAAGGGCGGCTGACCAAATTTTACGTACAGCTGTTGAAAGAGCCGGACTTTCAGCCAAGGGGATATCAACTCACTCCACCCGCCGGAGTTTTATAACGAAATTAGCAAAGCGGGGTGTAAGCTTGGCAACGATTAAAAAAGCCACTGGTCACACTGACTTGAAGGTACTTTCTCGGTACATCGAGGTGAGTGACGATGACGTGAAAAGCGCGATCGCTACTCTATGATCAACAAACTCCTATCCCTGCAAATCGAAATCTTCCTTAAGGCATTTGAGGCTGGAAAGTATGACCATCCACTCTTTCTAGCTATGACTCTAGAGTGTTTGGCTAACCAGGCATGGGATGAAGTTGACCGACTTTACCCGAATTTATGACAAATGGTAGCCGGGGCGGATAGGCTAGATTCGCCGATAACACAATTGGATTTACTCGCGCGATCGTTTTTCATTAGTCATTCGTCATTCGTCATTCGTCATTGAGCATTGGGAGTTAGTGGTAATATTGC
>NZ_JAVRCK010000169.1:0-8387 GCF_034530815.1 Nostoc sp. DedSLP03 | reverse complement strand
TAAAATGATTATCATTACTGGTAGTGGAATAGTTTATTTTCTGGAAGTCCCTTAAAGCTGTAACGCGACTGGGGGTGAGAGGACGATGGGAAGAAGAGCTTACCCTGGGGGAAGCGTTTTTTGTTGAACCTTTTGCTGGTGCAAATCCGGGTAAGCTCTTGAGATAACGAGTGAAGCGAACGACTCTAGCATAACTACCAGTATAACCAGCCTGTCGAATTTCCTCAAACAGTTCTTGGGTGTTGTAGTTACCGCTATTCCAGCGACTGAGGAGGTAATCTTGATAAGGGTTGAGAAGGCTCAGACCTTGGTCGCTACGTTCACAACGTTCGATAAAAGTTGAGCTACGCAAATAATTAAATACCGTAGTTTTAGAAACTCCCAGTTCTTGAGCGATTGCTTGCCCTGATAAGCCAATAGACCGCAGGTTCCAAACTTGCTCATGGATGTCCCTCCGTCTGTCCCGTGCCTTGCGGTAAAATTATTGAAAATATATATCATTAAATTTGACCATCTACCAACTATGACCATTACCCCCACACCAGAGTGGCAAAAATTGTGGGCAGAAGCTAGACAAAATAGCCAGCAAAACTCATTAGAACCATTTGAATCCTATTGTCAAGTACCCAGGCAACTGGGCGAAGGATATAGCCGAAGTATAGAAGTGCATCCCCAAGTGCGGCTGGGGATTGGTAACTACGAATACTACGATGATATACTGAGCCAATGCTGTGAATCTGATCACCCTTTGCAATTTGCTGTTTTCCTTTCAGGAACAAGCAGAGAAGAATATGGAGGGCAAGTAGGAGAAGGATACACACTTATTTCAGGTGGCGGCATTCAACGAAAGATGACTTGTTTGGATTCTCAATCAAGCGTGAGTATTGGGTTCAGTATGCCTCCTGAGTTGTTGGCAACCTTTTTCCCAACAGGAGATGGAGAAATTCCACCGCAACTAAGTTTTTTGGCTAAAGGTAACGAGTGGCAAACATTGCTCTACCCAAAAACTACAACAGCAATACAGACAGTGGCACAGCAAATAGTCAACTGTCCTTACCACGGGATGACGAAGCGTTTGTATTTACAGGCGAAGGTGCTAGAGTTGATGTCGTTGCAACTTGCCCCCTTCTTAGCTGAACAAGCTGGAGTGCAACCGTCGCCACGATTAAAGACACAAACCATCGCCCGGATTCATCACGCCAGAGAAATTTTACTCTCCCGTTTGGAGAATCCGCCGTCGATACTGGAATTGGCGCAAATGGTGGGGATGAGCGATCGCACCCTCCAACGTGGATTTCAGGAACTCTTTGGCAAAACAGCATTTAGCTACATGACAGAAAAACGTATGGAATGGGCAGAGCAGTTATTGCGTCAGGGAAACATGACTATTGCTGAGGTTGCTAACAAAATCGGCTATTCTCACTTGGGATACTTCGCAGGTGCTTTCAAGCGCAGGTTCGGGATTACGCCCAGTGAAAGTTTAATTAGTAAAAAGTCGGTTTCGAGATAGTGATGCGGTTTTTGGATAGACTCAGTTGCAAATTATTCTCTATACTCAGCTTCATTGAATTAAAAACGATTTGTAGTCATTAAGTTTTGCTCAGTTTTACCCCACCCTAACCCTCCCCGATGCATTGGCGAGGGAACTAGATTTTCCATTACCCCCCTTTCCAAGGGGGGTAATTCGACTTGTGTAACTGGCAAGTATTAAGGGGTATGACTGCAAAGCGGATTAATTCAGCAAAGTTCTGCATGGTGTCAGGAGTTGTGATGAAGCGTTGGTGTTTGTTTGGTGGTGTGAAAATGTGGTTTTTACTGAGTCTATCTGGCTGCTTGAGTACTATTGCTATTGAGCCTGTACGGGCAGAAATTAAATCAACGCTTGAGAAGCAGGAAGTTGAAAGTCAGGAAAATTTAAGACCTCTGCTGACTCGAAAAATTCGGCAATTGAGTGAAGTTGAGCGTCCCAGCACTAGCGCCAGATTGCTGGTGCAGTCGCCAACACCAAGCAATCCTCCTGCCGTCCAGGGAAATATTGTACTAATCACGGGAGTCCAAGCCAAACCCACAGATAAAGGTGTGGAGGTGATTTTAGAGACGACTCAAGGGGATAAACTGCAAATCACGAATCGCAGTGCTGAGAATAACTTTATTGCTGATATACCTAATGCTCAATTGCGTTTACCCAATGGTGATTCGTTCACATTCCGTTCCCAAAAACCAGTTACAGGAATTGCTGAGATAACTGTTACAAATCTGGATGCTAATACTATCCGAGTGACAGTAGCAGGTGAGGTGGGATTGCCAGTTGTAGAGTTGTTTGATGGAGATGAAGGGCTGATTATTGGTTTGACAGCTGCTACAACTGCAATGCAGCCACCACAACAGCCTGAGCCAGAGAAGCCTGTCAGCGAAACACCTCAAAAACAGCCATCAGCGCAAACTGATGAGCCGATTGAGTTGGTGGTAACGGGAGAGCAAAATGATGGATACCGCGCACCTGATGCTACCACTGGCACAAGATTAGATATTCCTCTTCTGGAAACTCCTGCTTCTATTGGGGTGATTACCAGAGACTTGATTGAAGATATTGCTCCCAAGCGTGGAGAAGATTTGATTCCCTTTGTTCCTGGCGTTACTAGAGGAACGGGAGGAGGAGATGCCCAGGGAGGAAATATTCCCGAATTCACAATTCGTGGCTTTAACGTTGCACGACAAACTTACATAAATGGTTTGCGAGACAATCAACGTTTTCTAGTACGCGATTTAGCAAACATCGATCGTATTGAAATTCTCAAAGGACTCTCTTCTTTACTCTACGGCACTGGTACGCCTGGAGGATTGGTTAATTATGTCACCAAGAAACCACAAGCAATACCAAGTAACGCTATTACCTTTCAAGCAGGTAGTTTTAACTCCTATCGTGGGGAAGTCGATTTTACAGGGCCCCTTAATACTGATAAGACACTGCTTTATCGTCTGGTAGCGGCAGTACAAGATGCAGACTCTTTTTACGCAAATGTAGAAGATAATCGCATTCTTGTTGCTCCTTCGATTACTTGGTTGCCTGCTAACGGTAGTTCTTTAACAGTTGAAACAGAGTATTACCAGCAACGACAAAATTTTAATTCCGGGATTAAATTCTTTAACAATGAATTTCTTTACGATCGCAGTTACGTCGATCCGCGCGATCGCGGTCAGCGGGATAATTATCGTGTGAGTGCTTACTTTGACCAACCTTTAGGTAAGAACTGGTCGCTTAGTTTGAACGGTCAATACTTAGACACTTACAGAGATTTGTTTATTCTTTCTGCCTTTCGATTTAACGGAGATACACTTCAGTACCTCTATAGAAATCCACTTACAGAAAGCTACACTCAACTCAACCTACGGAGTGAGGTGCGAGGCAATTTTAAAATAGGAGCATCCGATCACAAGCTATTGGCAGGTGTCGAATACAGCAGATTCCACGCTGATTTGACTGGAAATACCAGAAATATCTTTTTCGGTAGCATTGATGTTTTTAATCCTACCTTTGGCGAACCACTGCCAACTGATTTGGCTCCTGGTAAGCAGCTTTCTAGTAACATAGATTATGGCGTATACGTCCAGGATTTTATCACTTTGGGAAGGTTTCGCATTCTGGCTGGTCTACGCTACGGCTGGTTTGATGCAGAGTTTAATAATCTAAACACTCAAAATGCAACTTTTCTTTCTCCGACGCTGGGATTGGTCTATAAACTCACAGATTCTGCGTCAGTCTATGCTAGTTTTAGCCAATCGACAGAACCACAATCTGGCAGACTAGCAGGAGGTGGATTAATCGATCCCAAATCTGCCACCCAGTACGAAGTCGGTGCTAAAGCAAACTTTTTCAACGACAGACTCAGCGTGACTGCTGCCCTCTTCGACCTAACTCAAACCAATATTGCAGAGACTGACTTCAACAATCCTGATTTCAGCATTCTCGTTGGTGAGGTTCGCAGTCGTGGCTTGGAACTACAAGTGGGAGGTAAGATGACAGATAACTTGAGCTTGATTGCTGCCTACACATTGTTAGATGCTCAGATTACGAAAAATACCACAGGGCAGGAAGGCAATACGCTTGTTAACTCTCCATCCAATAGTTTTGGTTTATATGCCAAGTATGATTTTACCAAAGGTGGTTTGAGAGGACTTAGCCTCAACAGTGGTCTAGTCTATGTGGGTGAGAGACAGGGCGATAATGCTAATTCGTTTGATGTTCCTAGCTACGTGCGTGTAGACTTAGCAGCTTCATACAAGCTAGAAAATCTCACATTTCGCTTGGGAGTTGAGAACCTATTTGACACCAGATATGTTGCTTCTACTGTGAATACGGCTAACGTGTTTCAAGGCTCACCCCTTGCAATTACTGGTTCAATTTCATACCAATTTTAACTTGATAATTCAGCTTTTAAGTCTAGAGTATGAAATGTGGAGAAGGACTTCTGTATTCAATCAACCTAATCATAAATCCTCTCCTTCGCAGACTCTCAAATTTCTCAAATGTACCAATGAGGATTCAAAAGATATATTCCTCCCAATGAAAATATTTTTAGGTCGCCTTATCTATCTATTATTTTTAGGAGTATTGACGTTCGTACTTGTTTCGGCTTGTAGTAAAAACGTCAATCAGAGTGTTCAAAGCTGGAAACAGTCAGTTAAAGAATGCCGAGTAGTGCAGCACGCAATGGGAAAAACTTGTGTTCCTAATAATCCTAAACGTCTTGTAGTATTAAATCCAGCTGCTTTAGGGAATGCGATTAGCCTTGGTATTCAGCCTGTTGGAAGTATTTTAGAGTACAATCATCAGTTTCCTGCTTATCTGAAAGGTAAAACACAGGGGATAGAGCCATTAGGCAGCTCACAGCCCAGCATAGAACGCATCGTGCTACTTAAGCCTGATGTCATTATTAGTTGGAAGCATAATCATGAATCAATTTATCCTCAGCTATCCAATATCGCTCCCACCGTTTTATATGACTGGAGAGGTAACAATAACCTGCAAGACAATTGGAAAGAGTATTTTAATTTTATGGCTGAGGTATTAGGCAGAAAAAAAATTGGGCAGCAGGTTTGGCAACACTATAATCAACGTATTGAAAAACTAAAGACTGCATTAGGCGATTACTACAAGTATAAAAAGATTTCTTTTGTCAACTTTTGTTGTGGTGGCATGAATAGCGAAGTAAAAAACTCATTCATTGGCTCTGTTTTAAGCGATGCTGGATTACAACGCCCACCATCGCAAGACTTTAATCCACGAGGATTCATTAGTTTCTCTGAAGAGGAATTAGAAAAGGCAGATGGTGATGTTATGTTTGTCATTGCTTATGGCGGGAATTATACAGGTGAGCGTGACTTAAGCATTCTTCAGAAAAAACTGCTTTGGAACAAACTGAAAGCTGTTCAACAAAATCGTGTTTATTATGTAGACCCTACTATCTGGAGAGCGCGAACTCCGCTTGCGGCTGATGCAGTAATCGATGATTTATTTAAATACCTTGTCAACACACCTTAAGTTCAGATTTTTCACCAGATTCAAAAAATGAGCAATTACCTGAAATAACCGAATATTGCATTTGTCTAACTATTTTAAATTGCTATTTTCGCACAAATTCCATCTATATTAATTGATAAAAACTTTAGCTAATTATCATTAATTATTTTCTCTAAGTTTGGCACTCACCATGAAAGATTTACAAGTATCCAAAAAGCATCCACTATTACGTTTGTTACTCTATGCCAGAGACTACCACTCTCAAGTATGGAGTGCTGTAACCTTTACCATAATCAATAAAATCTTCGACCTAGCGCCATCCTATTTAATTGCCCAAACTATAGATGTCGTGGTAGAAAAAGAAAATTCCCTAATTGCCAAAATCGGCATAACCAACATCATTGGACAACTGGCGATACTATCATTATTAGCATTATTCATTTGGTGTTCGGAGTCGCTATTTGAATTTTTATATACTCGCCTGTGGCGTAATTTAGCTCAAACCATCCAGCACGAACTGCGTCTTGATGCCTATAGCCATTTACAAGAACTAGAACTGAGCTACTTTGAGGAACACTCTACAGGCACACTCCTATCAATTTTAAACGATGATATCAATCAATTAGAACGCTTTCTCAATTCTGGGGCTGCGGAAATTCTGCAATTTATCACTACAGTTTTAGTTGTCGGCGGCTCATTTACTCTTATCGCTCCTAACGGAGCGTGGTTAGCAATACTACCCATACCCTTGATTTTCTGGGGTTCATTAGCATTCCAAAAACGACTAGCTCTGCGTTATGCAGATGTCCGAGACAAAGCTGGATTCATCAATAGCCGTTTAGCTAATAACCTCTCAGGGATTGCCACAATTAAAAGTTTCACTGCTGAAACCTACGAACAAGGTCGTGTTCTCTCTGAAAGTGAAGCTTATCGTCGCAGTAATCGTGAAGCTATCACTGTTTCTGCTGCGTTTTTCCCGGTGATTCGATTCATAGTTGTACTAGGTTTCATCGCTACGGTGTTTTTTGGTGGTATTTCAGTAGCGACTAATCAGTTAACTGTAGGAAACTATAGTTTCATAGTGCTGATTGTGCAGCAATTACTGTGGCCATTTGCTACTTTGAGTTCTGTCATGGATGAGTATCAACGGGCTATGGCTTCTGTCCGTAGAGTGATGGGGTTGTTAGATACTCCTATTGCTATTCTCACAGGAAACCGCTCTTTACCATTAACCACAGTACGCGGTGAGGTGCATCTGGATAATATCACCTTTGCTTACAATGGTCGCAACAATGTACTCAAAAATCTATCACTGCACATTCCACCAGGGGCAAATATTGGTATTGTCGGTGCAACTGGTTCTGGTAAAAGTACCCTAGTCAAACTGCTGCTACGCTTTTACGAAGTCCAAGGCGGACAAATCCTGGTTGATGGTATCGATATTCGGGAGTTACAACTCTTAGAACTGCGACGCTGTATCGGTTGGGTGAGTCAGGATGTATTTTTATTTCACGGTACAGTGGCGGAAAATATTGCTTATGGCAGTTTTGATGCAAGTAATGAAGAAATTATCCACGCTGCCAAATTAGCCCAGGCTCATGAATTTATCCTACAACTACCCCTTCAGTACGATACTATCGTCGGTGAAAGAGGTCAGAAGCTTTCTGGTGGTCAAAGACAACGAATTGCGATCACTCGTGCTATTCTCAAAGACCCACCAATTTTGATTTTGGATGAGGCAACCTCTGCGGTAGATAATGAAACGGAGGCAGCTATCCAGAAGTCTCTGGCCATAATTACCCAAAATCGGACTACGATAGCGATCGCTCATCGTCTTTCTACGATTCGCCACAGTCATTACATATATGTGATGGATTATGGTCAAATTGTGGAGCAGGGTAAACATGAGGACTTAGTAGCACTTGATGGGATTTATGCCAATCTGTGGCGCGTACAGTCTGGGATTCATTAATACTTCCTTAAGAGCTGATTCGTAAAGAAAATCTAAAGAGAACTGAATTTGACTTTACTCAGGTTGTAGAAAAATAGTTGCACAAATGGAAAAGAGTTGTTAAATAGGTTTGGCAATGTAAAAAATTGTCAGCCCTTCGGCTACGCTCAGGGTTGACGCTATGTCAACAAACGCTGGCAACCCGAAAAAGTTTGTTGGGTTGAAAAATTTCTAGAATAATTGCCCAATAAAAACCTAGAGCAAGCTTTGGTAAAGAATGAGACTTGCCCCGATTAATGACGAATGCCAGTATAGATCGACCATTGATTTTTATGCAAGCAGATCGCAATTGTGTTAGTATTCAGATGAATCTCGGTTCTAGTGGGGAACAGCCACTAGAGGAAACGGGGAAAGTCCGGTGTAAATCCGGCGCTGTCCCGCAGCTGTAATCAAGGTAAGGCTTGCCTTGTTAGTCAGAATGCCCGCCGAAGTTGACTTGTAAATTTTGTACATCTGCGAGGTACAGATGAGTATTTTTATGAAGATTTCTACAACTACTCAGCTTTACGTTCTCATAGCCCCACATATCAATCCGCTACAGATTACGGCTTTCTATGAGAGGGTAAGCAATTGATTTCCGGTAAAAATTGTGTCTTGAGATGCAGCGATCCTACTCCAGATGAGAGTATCGCTTGAAAATAGTCACAACAACAAAAAAACGCTGTATTAACTAACAGATTGAAGTTGTTCAAAACAGGTATGAAATGGCGTATATGACGTACATGGTCCTGTTTCATCACTGAACAAATACTTTCCCAATCACGCATAGAAATTGCTAATTTACTAAATTAATACTTCAGTTAAGGGACTTCCAGAAAATAAACTATTCCACTACCAGTAATGATAATCATTTTA
>NZ_JAVRCK010000168.1:0-8737 GCF_034530815.1 Nostoc sp. DedSLP03 | reverse complement strand
TCTATCTCTCCAGATGTACGGAGTTTTTTCAGAAATCAAATACTAGTCCTATATTAATAGTTTCAGCCATTTTCAAGGCTAATTTAGCATATCGAATCGCTACTGATTTCAATTGTTCATCTGGGATCTGGCTGAGATTATTAGCAAAATTCAACCGAGCATGAATAGATGGCTCAGGTGATAACTCCAAAAAGGCAGAAGAATTTTCATCTATTTGATTTACTAATACTTGGATCTGTTGATTAACTTTCTGATAAAGGTTCGCTTGATTTTGTTGATGACTAAGCCATTGTTCCCAACTGATCAGCAAAGTTAAGTGATTCAACTGAGCTTGCAGTTTAGCTGATTTGGAGATATTTGGTATGTTTTCTAGTGTTTGATAATACCAGAGTGATTTTTGCGCTTTTTGTGGAATAATGTTAGCAATCTGCTCTCGAAAAAGTGGTTCCTCTATCCAAGAATATTTATCTTGTAATTGCTGATAAATTGACTGTTCGATATTACCCAGAGACAGATAAATTTCACTAATCTTTGATGAGGATACAAGTTTTGCCAGCGTTAATGTTTCTTGTAGAACTGTTTCCGATTCATTTAACTGACCCAAAATCCGCAAGACTTCTCCTAGATTCTGTAATCCAAGGAAGTTAACTGATGTTGGTTTCTGCTTACCGATTACTGCCATCAGTTGCTCTTTTTGAGCAAGAGCGGGTTGTTGCAAAGTCGTGTCACAAAGACCTAGATTTGTATTCAACTTTAAAGCTTCTAAAAGTGTATTGCAAGCTTCTTTGTGTAATCCTAATGCTTGGAAAGCAAGGTTTTGATTAATCAGGCTTTCTGTAATTCCCTCTTGGTCGTTTAGTTGGCGATAAATTTTGGTAGATTCCTGCCAAGTTTTTAAAGCTTCATTCGCCTGATCTAGAGCTAATTGTTCGTGACCTGATGAAGTCAGGGATGCCGCTTGATTTTTGAGAAATTCTTTTTCTTTTTTTATAATCTGTGCAGGGGAAGATGATTGAATTAAAATTATAGACAGCCCTAGAATGCCTGAAAAAAGATATTTACAGCAACATTGAGGTGAGATCATTTTTATATCTTTTTACCGATGAGATCCTGAAAAACAAGAACTTGCAGACAGTGAAGCATTCTCCCAGGTTGGATTTGCTTGGTCTGTTGTCAAAACTAAATTACCTTGAGAATCTCGAATCAAAACGTTGGCTTCTATGATTTGTGTAGCTTGGTTACTTATTAATGATTTTGGATTATGTGAATTATTAAAAGCTGGAACTGGAACAGAGCTACTTTGCTCAACATTGTTATACATCAGGTTGTTAGGCTTAGATTGGAGGTTGCGAGTACTACTAACTCGAAAACTATTTACTTCTGTGCCTGCTCGTGCCTGACAAACTGGGGTGATTTCAGGAGTTATTGGAATTACTTCTGCTTTTAGTTGAGTAGGGTAAATGTTAGTATCAGCGATGTTGTATTTAACCGTACCCTTAATTCCGTACTTGGAACTAGCTGTAATCACGCTATCAGGGGAAAAGAAAAGTCCCTTAGCATTAATTGTGATATTCCCACCACGACCCTCAAAGGCATTTGCAGTGATGCTGCTATTTTTTATTGCAACTAGGATATCTGTGTTGATAGTGATGTTGCCGCCGTCGCCATTACCCCCGGCAGTCGCAGTAATGATACTGTCACGTAATTGTAAGTCACCAGAGTGTAAGAAAATGTCGCCTCCTTCCCCATTAGTGCCCCTCTCTGTGCCAGCTGTGATAGTACCTCTGTCTAGATTGATACTGTCTGCGTTGATTCGGAGGGTTCCTGCATTTCCTTGTCCTGGCTGAAAGTTGAGATTTTTTGGAATTTTTTCACCACCAATATTTACTCTCCCACCATCAGTGACAGTTAATCGTTCTGCTTCGATTGTCAGATTTCCGGCCTTTCCAGTTCCTCCAGTTCGAGCTGATATTCTGCTAGGAGAATTACCAGTTAATGACTTTCCGGTTACTTGCACTTCTTCGTCAGCAGTTATAGATACGTTGCCTCCCGAACCCTGCCCAAATGTGCCTGATGATATCACTCCTCCAGAGCGTAAACTTAACCGCGCAGTTTCAATCTTGATGTTACCGCCAGATCCGGTAGATCCTCGTTGGGCCAAACTTGTTATGGAACTGCCTGCATTTCCTGTTGGTTTTCGCAACACTTCCACTGAATCATGAGCTAAGACCTCTATGGAACCAGCATTTCCGAAGCCATACGTACCAGCAGCGATCCCTGCTCCATCCCGGACATTTAACCGCCCAGTTTCAATATTGATGTTGCCACCAGCTCCGGTAGCTTTTGGGTAAACTAGGCTCGATATGCCAGTGTTGAAAAACGAATCAATTTCTGGTAATCCCACTAGGTTCACTGAATCTGAAGCATTGATTTTCAATGTTCCTCCCGTTCCTGCTCCTAATGTGCTGGACTCAATCTGAGAACCACCGTCTAGCATTAGCTTCATGGCTTGTATTTGAATATTGCCACCACCATCACCACTGGCATCAACTGCTGCTGCTCCAGACAACTGGATCTCTCCAAAGGCTGAGATGCCTGAATATCCCAACGTCCAGCCTTTATCTGTAGGAATCAGGTTGACCAAACCCGCTCCAGCCACGCTGCCTAATTCAATCTGTCCCCCTGTTGTTTTAAGCGTTCCGCGTGAGAGTACTATATCACCACCCACCAAAGCTAAGGTTTGATTTGGCTGCACGCGCAGACCAGAACTAGTATCTATGAGGTCTGAAGTTTTTCTTATACCTTGGCCGTCCCCAAAAACGCGAATATTTCCAGCATTTGTCCCAAATCCTAATCCCACAGGCACGCTCACTGTCAAGAGAGGTTCTGCACTACTAAGGGGTTTAGCATCGAAGGAGATGCCATCAGCAAATTTAATATTACTGGCAGTAGTGCCGAAAAACGAGCCGCCAATGTTCAGTGAAGCATTCAGCCCAAAAATAATCCCATTGGGATTAATAAGAAATACGTTGGCTATGCCGTTAGCTCGAATTAAACCATCAATATTAGATATTGAGCTACCCGTCACTCTTGTCAAAATGTTTTGGATGTCTGGAGCATTTTTGAAGTAGACTGCGCTTCCTGTGGGTACAGAAAACTGTCCAAAGCTATGGAACAAATTGCTTCCGACTTGGGTTCCTCCCGTTATCGCACTGGTATTATTATCCTCTCGTGTGACGCTGGAGTTGACTCTTAGGGTTGCATCGGGAACAATTTGTGCCGCAATTGGCTCCCAAGGCAATAGACAAAACAAGGTGCTACCCTTGATAAGCCAGGATAAAGCTTTTGTCATAAATCATGGTAAAAGTTTTTTGGTTGATCTCTGAATTATTTTTAGTACAGACTTGCACCCTGCACCCGAATGATTACCAGTTATATAGATTAATAGTAGCGGTAGCGTCTTGTCAAATTGGATTGGAGACAGAGGCTTTTCTCTAGTAGTAAAACTGTTAAGATTTTCTCAAATCCGAGCGAAAGCGATCGGGAGTAAAATACGTTTGTGAATTTATCAGTGATGAACAGAAAACGTAGTGAGTCCTTTAATGAAGTTGCAGAAATCTATGATGCAGCACGCCCTAGCTATCCATCTCAATTAATTGAAGATGTAATTGAGATGGCTAATCTTCCAGATTCAGCTTCAATTTTAGATATTGGAACAGGGACAGGTAAGGGAACTGTTCCATTTGCTGAAAAGGGCTATGCTATCTGCTGTTTAGAGCCAGGTGAAAGACTGATTGCAATAGCATCTCAAAATATGCGTTTATATCCAAAGGTGACATTTGAGACAGTGACTTTAGAGGATTGGAACTTACGCCCAAAAGCCTTTGATTTAGCAATATCTGCCCAAGCCTTTCATTGGGTAAATCGTGAAAAAGGATATCCAAAAGTTGCACAAGCTTTAAAAGAAAAAGGTTATATTGCATTTTTTTGGAACTTCTCTATTTTACCAGATACTTCAATATTTCAGGCACTCAAAGAAACGTTTCAAAAATATGTACCTACAATATCTAATACTAAACCATCCTCAGTTGAATCACTAATAAAAAAGAGAGAAAAATGGATATTAAATAGCTTTTGTTTCAAAAACCTAGTGGTCAAACAATATGCTTGGTCTATTGATTATGATGCAGAGCAATATTTAGGTCTTCTGAAAACTCAAACTGCTTATCAAAAATTTACTGAAACTGAAAAGCAGAATTTTTCTGATGCTATTATACAGATATTAAATGCTCATGGAGGATATGTTACTAAACCCTATTTATCGGTTCTTTTTTTTGCTCAAAAAATTTAAATCAGCCCCTTCATTCTAAATAAAACTCAATGTCGAGTGTGGGTTACAACTCATCTCAAACCCGATACGGAAAAACTACGGGTTTAAACCTAGATGAGATTTATATAGTCACACCAAATCCAATACCCTCTGTCAAATAATCAAGCTTTAGCCGTTGTTTTACACGTCTGCTGAAGAGGGTATTTCTAGAATACACCCAAACAGTATTTTGTTGTTGTGGTGGCTCTGGTGTGGTGTTTTTTTTTTGATAATTGCTCTATGAGATTTTTTAATGAGTTTTATATTTGGTAGTGCTTTAAGGCTGCAAAATATAAAAAGCAACGAAAAACCCCATCCTTCATACAGGTTGGGGGGATAGATAAAAACTCTATATTTCCATGATGACACAATTCAATATTTGTTCGACTGCTGTCAGCCTAGAGGTGGGGCAATGAACAAACCACCATCTAGACGCAAGAAAGTTATCCCTGGGGCATCTGGTGAAGCAAAGCCAGCCGCCGACTCTGTAAAGGAAAATACTTTTGAGCAAGATAACCCAGCCTCAGCAACGATTACGGTTACTGCTGTTGAAGTTACAGAGTTGACCGAAGAAGAACAAAGCTTACGCTTGCAATTGGAACGTCAGGTAGAAAGGGCATTTTTGTCAGCAGGTCAGGCGTTGATGGAGTTGAGGGACAGACGGCTGTACCGTTCCACGCACCGTACTTTTGAAGAATACTGCCGCGAATGCTTCAATTATAGTCGTGACGCGGCGTACTTGAAGATTTCGGCGACTGTGGTTTATGAAAATCTTCAAAAGTTTTTGCCGACCATTGGTCGGCAAATTCCAATGCCGACCAACGAACGACAATTGCGCTTTTTGGCGAAAGCAGAGTTGGAACCGGCTGTACAAGCGGATGTCTGGCAGCAGGCAGTAGAGCAAGCTGGCAATAAAATTCCATCCGGTCGCATAGTGAAAGACGTAGTGGATAGGATACGCGAAAGCACGAAAGTACCCAATCCTTACCACGTTGGGGAGATATGCGTTCTCTTGCCAAAAGATAACCCAGACTTGAGAGGTAAAGCGGGTTATTGGGGCGTGGTAACTCATGTTGGCGAATACAGCTGTACACTCCAGACATGGGATGGTGACTACACCGTAAAAATCGAACATCTGAAATCACTGGAATTACTTGATGAAGATTGCAAATTCATGCAGCAGTTATGTGTGAGGTTACGGCAGTTGCATCAAGTAACCAACCGTGACGAGGCTGTGGATTGGCTGTTGCAGTGGTTGGGGAAACAAGCCAAACCTTATTTATCTTCGTTGCAGGCAAAATTGCTGGCGTTTATGGAACGGGAGTACAAAATTGAGTGGAGGCAACAGAAATGATGGTGTAGCGAGGAAACAATAATTTAATGCAACAAAGTTCACTTATCGAGTTTTGTTTCAAATATTTCTCGCCACAATTCAAATTCTGGACAATTACACCAAAGGGTAACGAACCCATCAAAAAGTTTAGTTCCTGAATTTTGAACTCCCCTTGGGAGAACTTGGATCAAGATAGGAATATCTAAATCACATTTCCAATTTTCTATTTCTTTTTGAATTTGGGCAATAGTGTCTTGATGGAATCCTCGGTCGTTGTTGGAACACTGAACAAGTAAACATCCATTATCAGAATCTTTGACTCGCTTGAGCGAGAAATTAATTTGCGTCCACATTGATTGGACTTCATTGAAAATATTAGGCAAACCATAGTGATTGCCTAATATTGCCTTTCGGCGTTTCGATTCACCCATAAGTCTCCCTCAGCAATACAAATTTTGACAAGGATGACGAAGAAGATAAGGAATCTTCTAACGACGAATAAGCTCAATAGCACTCAGACTAGCCGTCTGGGGGTTATTAACTACTAATACTATTGTACCGATAAATCAAGGGTTTCAAGTATTTTGCAGTTGCCAAAATTGGGGATTTTGCTTTCACCGGATCTGTCATCCTTGCAAGCTTTGCTGCTGGTGGCTGTTGAGAGAGAGTACAACCTGGTTTGTCAGCAGCAGAAGTGATGAATTTATTGAGTGTCAAAGCAGCTTGAAAGTTCAAAATTTTAAATCAAATCGGGTAGGTGTTAGTAATTGGAGAACTTTTCACCCAAATATTCCGACTGTTATAAAAATCACCACGCTGTTCTAATGTAAACCCACCCAGCAATAATCCCAACCAGACTTCTACCATCGGCATTTGCAACACACGTTGCAGTTTAACCAAAGAAATCTCATCTTTGACATTGATCAGGTAATTAGCGATGGCACTTTGCCATTTTTGGACATCCTCATCTGATGCCAAATTGCGGACATCTTCTAAAGTTGTCACCTCATCAAGCATTGCCAAAACATTCGCTTTTTCAACAGGCGCTGCTACAGAATTGTCCTCCTCAGTAGGATATGAAAATTGGTGTGGCCCATGTGGTTTAAAGGTTTGTGGTGTTGGCGGTTCAATCAAATCATCTAAATCAAGGTGCATTGTTGTCCGCACTAGACCAGCAAAGAGATCGGTGCTAATAATTGGGCCCTTTGGGTTATTGCGATCGCGGGTATCTTGCAACAGCACTTCGGCACGAGACTTGAGAATATCCGCAATTTGACTGAAGGCAAGCGCTGCGGTTAATAACTGTGCCTCCAAGGGTAATTTTTCTAACTCGGCATCCAAACAATCCCACATAGCATCAAGGGAAGAAGTTGGTGGAGATTCAGACAACTCATCCAGCACATCCCAAATTGTTAATTGGCGGTATGTGGTCATTGAAGAAATTCAGGATTTAACGGGCAGGGTCGCACTGGACAGTAACTTGAAGCAATCTCAAACATATCTTTATATTGATAGAGCGAAACACCATATTGTTTCGCAAACGCCTGCAACACCTGATCTGTATAGGCGCGGATCTTACCAGCCGTTAGCCCAAAACAGTGAATTGGTTCTAAGCGACAAATAGGCTGTTGCCCCAGCCAGAGTTCTGCGCCCAAGGCGTGCAATGGTTTATCCCCAGGTTCTTTATATAGATACAACACAGCAAAATATGTTGCTGGGGGTTCGACGGTGATAGCATCTAGTTGCGCGGAATTATCATCGGTTCGACGACGGTAGAAGGAGCGGCGATTATGGCAAACTTTAGGATTCCAGCATCCATCCCCATTTGTCCCATGCAGCACCTTGGCTTTAGCTGTTGGTAACTTGGCACATAACTGGCACTTGGGATCTAATGGTTTGGGCATAGTCTATTCCACTTCTTCACCGATTGCCCGATAATAAGCAGCGATCGCAGCTTCTTGCTCACTGCGAAGGGTATAGCGCCGAAACGCTTTCTCGCTTTGATGTCCTGTTAGCTTACGGGCATGGCTGGGGTCAACTCCCAATAGCAATAAGTCAGTGGCATAGGTGTGGCGAAAGGAGTGAGGGTGCAAATCCTCAATGTGAGCTATTTCACCGATTTTTTCTACAGCAAAGTAAATGCCGTGATAACTTAAGCGATCGCCCTTGTATGAAGCATGGTGTGAAATCATCAATGGACTGAGGCTGGTCAAAACCTCTCCTTGCTGTGAGCGCAATTGCAAATATTCTGCTAAAACTTCCCGGCTCTCTTTTTTTAGTGGAACCAAGCGTGGTTCATTGGTTTTGGTGTCTGGTAAAAATAGCAGCTTGCCATCAAATGAGCCAACATTTAGCTGTACAACTTCCCCAGCCCGAAGTCCATGACTAAGGATGTGGACAAGTGCTGTATCTCGTTGCTTTGTTTCTTGGAGCAATTCCAAAGCTGACCACACCCGCTCCATTTCTTCAGGGGTTAAACTCTGGGCTGGTGGTAGTGGCACTTTTTCCAGTTTTATCCCCAGTGTCGGTAAGGTAGAAATAATTTCAGGATACGTGTAGGACATCCATTTGAAAAAGCTTTTGAGTGCCGCAATTGAGGCATTGATGCTGCTTTTTGAAAGCGGTTTACCTGCATCAGTCCGCAGTTCATCCCGCAGATACTCTTTATATAGTGCGAAGTGACGCGGGCGTAGCTCATGATAGTGCAGCTCACTCCACGCCAAAAACCTTTTGAGTTCGCGTTCGTAAAGCTTGCGGCTGTTGGGTGCGAGATTGTTGCTGCGTAAAAATTCCAGAACTTTTACCCACCGAATATCGGTTGGTGGTCTTGTACTACTTGTACTAGTGGCGCGCCCAAGGAGCGATGCAGTTTCAGCGTTTAGGGGAATAAGTTTAATCGGAGGTAAGTTATTTAGTTCAGGGTTATTCACAATAATTATGCGATCGCACTGGGTGGCTCTGAATTTAAAAATTCAGTATATGTCACTGTAAGGATAAAATGAGCAACTTTGAAAGCATAAGTTGAGCAACAGATT
>NZ_JAVRCK010000167.1:0-8832 GCF_034530815.1 Nostoc sp. DedSLP03 | reverse complement strand
ATCTTAATGGGTTGCTTGCAATTTGAGTCTTTCTGCCAAAAGTGGATGCTCCCGATCACTGCCGCTTACTATTCTGCAAGCGGATTTTTCTTTTGATAGGTTGATTAGCGTTAGAAAACGTTACGGTGCAGTGTATCAGGGTTTAGCTGCTTTACTACGACGTGAGGGGGCAATTGATTGGTGTACGGGAGAAGAAATCAATGATGTGATTTATTTTGAAGAACAAATAGATTCGCACCATATCTTCCCTGTAGCATGGTGTCGCAAAAAAGGCATTGATCCCAAAAAGTATAATTGCTTGATTAACCGCACCCCTCTAAGTGCCAAAACGAACAAGAAAATTGGTAGTAAAGCACCTTCCGTTTATTTACAGGAGTTTGAACTTTCTGGGACATCAGTTACAAGACTTGATGAAATATTGCGATCGCACGCTATATCTCCAAAAACTTTACAGCGAGATGACTTTGAAGCATTTTTCCAGATGCGGGCAAATAATTTGCTGACGCTAATTGGAAAGGTGATGGGCAAAAGTTTAAGTTTTGAATCTCTTAAGGATTTTGGTGGGCAGTCTCATAACGGGAATAGCAGAGACTATAAGCTTTATCAGGAAATTATCACGAAATCTTAAGCCATCAGCATCATAATCCCCAACTTGACTCAATAGTGAAGTTTGTGGCAGTAAACATCACTGATAGCAAACACATCCCTCAATTTTCCTATTGCTGTTTTTCTGAAGACTCTTTTTTTTGCAACCAATCCTTAATTGCCTCCTCCAAAGCCGCAGTTTGCGTTACTTCCAGACGCGCACAGGCAATTTCAAACGCGATTTTTAAGCCTTTAGGGAGTCTCCCTCTAACCTCTCTAGTTTCTTCTGCCATCGTAATTTGAAGCCAAAGTTTGCGGCTTTCATTTTTGCACAGCCTCTCAGTAAAAAAACATTTGCGCTATTGCGTCGTTGCGGTATTGCGCTATACTTAAAGAAGTAAAAAAACAATTAACAACCCTGTCAGTGTTAGCGAATCCACAAAGCTGAGGACACCATGAGCGTTATTACAATTCAATGTCGCTTGGTTGCTGAAGAAGACATTCTCCGTCAACTGTGGGAACTGATGGCTGAAAAAAATACACCACTCATCAATGAATTATTGGCACAGGTAGGAAAACATCCAGAATTTGAAACCTGGCTAGAAAAAGGCAAAATACCTACCGAATTCCTCAAAACACTTGTTAACTCCCTCAAAACCCAAGAGCGTTTCGCAGGTCAACCCGGACGCTTTTACACCTCAGCGATCGCTTTAGTGGATTATGTATATAAATCCTGGTTCGCTTTACAAAAACGCAGAAAGTACCAAATAGAAGGGAAAGAGCGTTGGCTCACAATCCTCAAAAGTGATCTACAACTCGAACAAGAAAGTCAATGTAGCTTAAATACAATTCGGACTAAAGCTACCGAAATTCTTACCCAATTTACCCCTCAGTCCGAGCAGAATAACAACCAGAGAAAGGCTAAAAAGACTAACAAATCTACAAATTCCAAAAAATCTTCGCTGTTTAAAATTTTTTTAAACACTTACGAAGAAACACAAGAGCCTCTTACTCGTTCCGCTCTCGCATATCTGCTCAAAAATAACTGTAAAATCAGTGAACTCGACGAAGACCCAGAAGAATTTACTAGAAATAGACGCAAAAAGGAAATAGAAATTGAGCGATTAAAAGACCAACTTCAAAGTCGCATACCTAAAGGTAGAGATTTGACATGCAAAGAGTGGTTAGAAACTTTAGAAATTGTCACCGTCAATGTTCCTCAAAATGAAAAAGAGGCAAAAGCTTGGCAAGCAGCACTTTTAAGAAAAACTGCTGATGTCCCCTTTCCTGTAGCTTACGAATCTAATGAAGATATGACATGGTTAAAAAATGAAAAAAGTCGTCTCTTTGTTCGGTTCAATGGCTTGGGAAAACTGACCTTTGAGATTTACTGCGATAAGCGTCATTTGCACTATTTCCAACGCTTTTTAGAAGATCAAGAAATTAAACGCAATAGTAAAAACCAATACTCAAGCAGTTTGTTTACTCTCCGCTCAGGAAGGCTTGTTTGGCTGTCAGGTGAGCAAAAAGGTGAACCTTGGAAAGTAAATAAACTAAATCTTTACTGTGCTTTAGATACTCGGATGTTGACTAATGAAGGAACTCAACAGGTAATTGAAGAGAAAGTCACAAAAATTACCAAAATTTTAGTGAAACAAAAACAGAAAGATGACCTCAACCCTCAACAGCAAGCTTCTATTACTCGTCAGCAATCCACGTTAGATCGAATTCATAACCCTTTCCCTCGTCCCAGTAAGCCTAATTATCATGGACAACCCTCAATCCTAGTTGGCGTTAGTTTTGGTCTAGAAAAGCCAGTAACAGTAGCCGTGGTAGATGTTGTTAAAGGTGAGGTTTTAGCTTATCGCAGTGTCAAACAATTACTTGGTAAAAACTACAACCTTCTGAATCGCCAACGACAACAACAGCAACGCCTATCTCATGAACGTCACAAAGCTCAGAAACAGAATGCGCCAAATTCCTTTGGTGAATCAGAATTAGGGCAATATGTGGATAGATTGTTAGCTGATGCAATTATTACGATCGCAAAAACCTATCAAGCTGACAGCATACTTCTTCCCAAACTGCGGAATATGCAGGAGCAAATCAGCAGTGAAATTCAATCCAAAGCAGAAAAAAAATGTCCTGGTTACAAGGAAGCTCAACAAAAATACGCCAAAGAATATCGGATTAGCGTTCATCGCTGGAGTTATGGACGATTAATCGAGAGTATTCAATCTCAAGCTGCACAAGCTGGAATCTCTACTGAAATGGGGACACAGGCAATTGGAGGCAGTCCACAGGAAAAAGCGCGAGATTTAGCCCTCTTTGCTTACCAAGAACGTCAAGCTGCACTAATTTAGTTTACTAATCCGAACCTTGAAAATATAATATGGATACAACAGCGCCGCAGTTCATGTTCCTCTGTACTGTGAAAAATCTGGGTTAGTTTGGCAGTTGGAAGACTGTCATGCTTTCTGACCCTGGTAGCTGCCCGCTTCTGATGGTGCCATCTGTAGAATTCTATAGATGGGATAGGTGCGCTCCCAGCAATAAGGAGTAAGGCTTTTAGCCATAGTCGTTATTTATAACGATGTGGATTTCCACAGTGGTGGCTACTGAATCACCCCCTTCGTCGGGGGAATCCTCCTAAACATTTTTTTTGGCAAACCAAAGTGAGGGCAAAAACCTTGGGGGTCTGCCAAAATCTTGAATCCCTTGTCCAGTATTGATTTGACTCATTTGAGTATTAATGAATGTCCTCACTTGAGAGCAGAAAAACAAGTTTTTAAACAGGTCTGCCAAAATCGCATCTGGAAACCTGTATTGGCAATGGTCTAGGCGGGCGGGGTTTCAATTACCATCCCGACTAGGGGTGGGTTGAAAGAACTAAGAGAGTTATTTGCTCATTCCTGAGCGAAGCAAGTCTACGTTTCAATTACCATCCCGACTAGGGGTGGGTTGAAAGGTTCTATTCAATCGAAGTTATCTAGCCTTTCTGAAGCGTTTCAATTACCATCCCGACTAGGGGTGGGTTGAAAGGTTACCAGCGATCGTATTTAAAAGTTTGATTAGATTGTTTCAATTACCATCCCGACTAGGGGTGGGTTGAAAGAACTAATATGGATAAACCCAAAAGCAAGAAACAAAAAGGTTTCAATTACCATCCCGACTAGGGGTGGGTTGAAAGACGACAAGCGTTACACAAATTTTTCAGCACTAGCTCAAGGTTTCAACAACCATCCCGGCTAGGGGTGGGTTGAAAGGCTCTCTAAAACAGCGTTGGGTGCTGGGCATTTGTGGTTTCAATAACCTCCCGGCTAGGGATGGATTTAAAGTATTTGCGTCTGTTTCAATTAGTACTAGCTATTGATGCTCAAGAACCATCTCGTCTAAAAGTTGCTTAAGAGGGTTGAAAGGAATGTCATCTTCCCAATACTAAGGTGATTTACAAGAAAGAATTTACCGATTAAAAGAGCCAACAGCCGTTTTCCTCTACGATGGAATGATGTTGAGTGGTAATTTTTATTCTGGAAATCATATAAAGTGTCAAAATCCATATTGGCTAATGGAAGGTTGAAATAAATGAGTATTTTCTTGTAAAGACAATATGCTACCAGTTACTTTCACTGATTAGTTGCTTCATCATAATTATGTTTAATGGGTAAGGGTAGTTCTGAGAACGGAGTAGGAAAATTTACCCATTGAAACTTGGTTTAGCAGAATATTGGTGAGTAAGTTTAATTAAGTTTAATATAGAAGCTAGTGTGCTAATTAGAGCATAATCTAATACGACATTAATTTGCAAAAAACTAGCATAATTAAATTGACTCTAAAAAATAGCCCGACCGACATTAACTTGCGAAAAACGACACTAATTTGCGAATTGCGACATATAATCTGCGAATGTACAGATTTGAAAGCGGGCGATGGGACTCGAACCCACGACGTTCACCATGGGAAGATGACATTCTACCACTGAATTACACCCGCAAATTGCTAACATTAACTTATGCCTAAAATTAAGCATACCACTATTTACAGCTGTTTTCAATTGGCTAGAAAATATACTATTTTGACAACTACTGATGCATGAGTCCTGTAGCTCTTCACATTAGGAAATTTTTTTAGCTAGCTGATGACGACACTTATTACAATATTTAACTAAAGAACAATTTCCTCGCCTCGCTCCGTGAAGCGAACCTCTTTAATATTCCATTGAGCATTACTCGTTAAGGTTTTGCGGAGACTGCCAAACAGAGCAAACTGTTCGCAACTAGAAAGAGAACTTATTTGCCGCTTTGACTCAGGAGATATTCGTAAATCAACTGTAGCAATGCCATTTTTGATGTTGACACGATACCCAGATAAGCTAAAGTCGCTTGTATCTCGTTTTTCTAAGATTTTACTTACGACATTTCTCACTGGTTCCTCGGCTGGTACTGAAACCTTTTCTGGAATTAGTTTTTGACATTGGGTATCACTTGTGTATAGTGTTACGTTAGTAGTTTTGCTAGTGGCAACCTTAGAAGTTGGTGAGGAAGGCGTATTTTCCTTAGAAGATTCTTGATTAGGAGATTTTTCTCTTAACTGAGCTACGCTAGGAATTTGGCTGGGAGCCTGAGAAGGTAGGCTATTCGTCGGTGCTGGTGCTGTGGTAGGGTATGAAGTCGCGCTGTCAATCTTACCTGCGGTGGGGTTAGAACTACAACTACCGAGGCTCACAACTATTGTCACAAAAATAGGGGGTAAAAAATATCTCTTGATTGTGTTCATAAATTTTGCTTATAAATGATATTGTTATCTATTTCAGTGTCGTTGGTATCAATTCCGCATGGATTCGTGAATATTGATCCAGTCTATAAAGTGTCAACCCAAAATGTTTTAAAGTCAAATTTTATACTATTCACTAAAATTACAACATCTGCTATTCAAAAAGCTATGTCTGACAACATTAGGGATACAATAACTAGAGAATTATTGGAACCAGTAGCACTGCATCTGCGCCTGCTGCTGGTGCTAAATAAATTTGGCAAGAGTAAAATTAACTCCTTGGAGAATATTAGAAAAACTTGTGCTTTTAGATGACTTATTAAAAGCAAATTATTAGTTTTCACTACTTTTTTGCTTCGTCAATTGCTGCACTAATAATTGCACTCCCAAAGCCAACAAACCAATTGCTACTATAGCAAAAATCCCGCTACCTAAAGCAACTACACCAACAACCAGAGTGCGGACAGCAGAAGAAATCTTCACCACCAATGGATTGATTGAATGGATCGGTTTACTAGCAAAATTTGTTGCGATCGCAATCATCAGTGAATAGGCTGCAAATGCCATCCCTCCAGAAATCGCCGCCCCAGTAAAACAGCGTAACGGACTAGCTGTCACCTGTTCTTTAGCATTTGTTTGCGGCGTTAGATTTTGGTCATTCATAATATTTAGATTTTAGATGTTAGATTTTGGATTGGAGCATTAGGAATAATTATTGTCCTCAGCTAATCGTCATTCAAATTGCATCTCTGCCTCTTTACTAGCGATTTTAACTATGCAACTAAAAAATTTATCAGCTTATTTCTCATACTCCATTAACAATAAAGATTTATTTAAATTGAAGATGTCACCTGAATACCATGTGTAATTGTCCGAGTCACAAATAATTCTAAGTCTTCATCAATAATTGCTTCCCTAACTTGTAACTTCACTTGTTCTGCCTGCTGTTGAGACTCAAAAAGAGCAAATACTGTTGGGCCAGAACCAGACATCATTGTTCCTAAAACACCTTCTTGATTTGCAAACACTTCTCGCAGCTGCAAGACTTGGGGATAGTCTGGCAATACAACTCGTTCTAAATCATTGTGCAGTTTTCGGGCAATTTCTCCCGCATCTTTATCTAGGACAGCTTTTACTATTGCTCTTGAATGAACTGCATTAGCACGCGCTGTCAAGTTGTCGCTATCTCTAATATAAGAATGACCAAACTGCTGTCGATAGGTTTTGTATGCCCAAGCGGTGGAAACTTCCAAACTGCGGTATTTTGCTAATACTATATAAATACTATCCAAACTTGGCAACGGAGAAAGTTGCTCACCTCTACCTGTTGCGATCGCAGTTCCACCCGCTATACAAAAAGGTACATCTGAACCGAGTGTACCTCCTAACTCTTCTAACTCTGACTGAGTTAATCCCAACTTCCATAATAAATCTATCCCTACCAACACAGCTGCTGCATTTGTCGAACCTCCAGCCAACCCAGCAGCGACAGGAATCTGCTTATTAACGGTAATCTTCACACCTCCATGTCTAGCAAAGGCTTCGGGAAATTGCCTCACCATTAATTCTGCTGCACGGTATGCCAGATTACTTTTATCTGTCGGTACTTGTGGGTGGTTGCAGTGAACCCTAATAGTATCAGTGCTAATGGGACGCACATCAATTTTGTCTGCAAGTCCGATACTTTGAAGTATCATGGCTAACTCGTGATAACCATCGGAGCGATTACCAATAATTTCCAGATATAAGTTGATTTTGGCAGGGGCAATTAGGCTGTAGGAATGCATTTTATGGAAGTGGGGAAGGTGGGGTCCCCTCTGGGGATAAGGGGTAATGGGGAGTGGGAAATGGGGAATGAAGAAGGAGGAATGGGAAAAATCTGCCTTGTTCCCTACTCTCTACTTTCTACTCCCAATTCATTTGCTAAAATTACCCATTGCTGAACGCTGAGGTCTTCGGCTCTAGCTTGGGGATTTATTTTTAATTGTTCCAGTAAGTGGCTCAAGCGATCGCGTTCCATAACAGATTGCAAATTATTTCGTAACATTTTGCGCTTGGCACCAAATCCCAACTTTAAGAAATTCTCTAACTGTCGAGGATTAAGCGCTGGTATTTCTATTTTTCGGGGACGCAATCGCACCACTGCTGAATCGACTTTTGGCGGTGGATGGAATGCGGCCGCTGGAACTGTGCAGATTAACTCACACTCAGCCAAATACTGTACCCGCACACTCAACGCCCCAAAAGCTTTTGAGCCTGCTTTAGCATATAACCTTTCTGCTACTTCTTTTTGTACCAACAACACTATTGAGTCAAATGGTTCGGGATTAGGGTTAGCGATGGTACCCAGTAGTTTCTCAATGATTGGCCCTGTAATGTTATAGGGAATATTGGCTACTACCTTATTTGGCCTTTGGAAATTGGGAAAGGCTGCCAGATAAGATGGTAAATCTAGACTGAGAAAATCCCCCTGCAAAAGTAAAAAATTTTCAGTCTTACCAAGCTGCTTTGACAGCAGTTGGCATAAGTCGCGGTCTATTTCAACTGCAACCAGAGATTGCACTAAGGGTAATAAACGACGAGTCAGAAGCCCGGTTCCAGGCCCAATTTCCAGGACGCGTTCGCCCTTGGCGTTGGCGGAGCCATCGCTTTGTGTACACTCAGCTGCTTTAATAATTGCGTCTAGCGCCTTTTCACTTTTGAGCCAATGTTGAGCAAAGACCTTACGCGGTCGGATCATCTGTATTTATTGCCTAGTCTAGTTTTTAGCTGTTTATCAAAAATTCATTATAAATTTTGAAGTCCCTCTACAGCGCTAGATTCACTGTAACGCCTATCTTCTCCTCCAAACGCATTGCGATCGTAGTGATGGCGATCACGTAAATGTCAATATAAGCCTCACCTGTAGGATGGGAGTCTTAAACCGCAAACTTCCCAACAACTATGCTTTATATACATAATTAATTGATTTGGGCATTTGGATTCAAGATACATACCTCCAGCAAGACTACCTCCTGCCTTTTTCAATAATCATTAATTACTTAACTTGCATCAGATCCCATTTAGAGACAAGCAACGTGCATTATTCACACACTCAGGTTTAGCCACTTCGTTCTCGCCTTCCTCCTGTTGCTTAACCTAATTAACCTGAAAACAAGTCCAGGCAAGCGATTTGCCATTTTATAAAAAAAATAAATTTCCCCCTTGACAAACTAGGGGATGACTAGTTAATCTAGTTAAGTGGAAAGGCGACAGACGCCAAACCACCGCTGAACCTGTAAAACATAATACTTTGAAAGCTTAAGAAAAAACCAATCCTCGTCAAAAGATTTTGCTTTTGGTAAATCCAAAAGGATAATCAAAATTAATAATAGGATTCCGGAAAATATTTTTTTCGGAGCTACAAACTCTAAACACAACAAAACGGAGAGTTTGATCCTGGCTCAGGATGAACGCTGGCGGTATGCTTAACAC
>NZ_JAVRCK010000166.1:0-8853 GCF_034530815.1 Nostoc sp. DedSLP03 | reverse complement strand
CGAACAAAGTATTCTTTATTCCACCATCTATTTTCTCTTAACCGAGCAGTATTGGATACCAACTTGTTTTGAGAGCATTAACGTAGTCAATCATGCTTTTCTTCCCTGGGATTAATAACCTAAAAATCCTCGGCAATCTCCAACAAAAAGCCGCGTCCCGTGTTCTGCACTTGCACCAGTTCTTTATCCAGCAGAGTTTGAATGACTGAATCCGAGAATTGGAACTGAAGCCGATGCAGAGGCACACAACCGCCGCAAAGCTGAATTGAACGCAGCAAATGATTTGCTCTGCGGTCAAAACTGGGGTCCACCGTCTTAGGCATTTGTGAAACCTCCGGTTAATACGGCTAACTGTTGTTGCAGAATAGAGATTTGCTGTTGATAAAACTCAATCTCTGCGGTAATTTCTGAGAATAATTCCTGCGGGGAAAGCGGCTGAATTTGATTCTCTTGCAAGTAAGATATTTCATCAGAGTTTTTATTAGGCATCAGTACATAGCGCCAACCATCATCAAATTGTTCAGCTAACTCTGTACTAGAGGGATAGTAATAAAGTCCCAGGATGATGCCCTGTTGTGTACGCTGTTCCAAGTTAAAGCGAGGGTAGGGCCAGTGTTGAGGGATCGAAATTGTAGGTTGCATAGATGAATAGGTGAATGAAGGGAATGTGTTTTAGGGAAAAGGGGAAGGGGAAAGGGGAAAGGAATGAAGAAATTTACCTTTTCCCTTTCCCCTTTAACCTTTTCCCAGGCGAAGCCCAAGATTACGCTGTGACTAACTCCGTTCTCTCCAGCAGGCGTTGTAATTTATCGCCAGTTAGCTGTTCTAAGGGTTGGTCTAAAAAATATTCATCAAAAATGGATTTACCATCAGTAGACACATCCACCATCGACAGCGATCGCACTGCATCATAGACCGAGTTAGAATACTGCTGCTGACCTGAATAACCCAGGATTACCCACCAGTTCCCGTCAGTGCATCCGACTTGCCCCAGTTTCACGCCGTTGTTGTTGTAAATGCCATCATCGAGAATTTCAAACCCGTAATTCTGGCACTCGTTGAAGATATGCGCCATGATTTGGTTTTCGGTCGTGGGGGGTGTTGCTTCTTTCTCCTGCACAGGTAATGAGCCATCTTTGTAGTGAGTGCAGATGAAGCGATCGCAACGCATTAGAGTATTGGCACGGAATACTTCTTTATCGTTGACCATTACTACCCAAGGCTGGGTTAGATTATCGTCATGGCTGATGCTGGCTATGAGTTGATTACCAGCGTAATATTCGTGATCAGAAAAGGAGATTTCGACTATTCTGAGGGTTTCGGGAGCTACGGTTTGGGCTTGGTCAGCGATGTATTTGTCGAGTTCGGCTTGGGCGAGGGCTTGGTTGTCAACTTTCTGAAGCTGGGTGGATTGGTGGGTGATGATTGCGTTTACCCAGGTGTCAGCCGCTCTTTTGTCCCCGGTGGGTGTTACGCCGAGTTCGGTGGCGATTCTTTTCAGGCGGGGGAGAGTGTAGCGGGAAAGGGCTTGCTGTGTGTAGGTTGGATGAGACATAATGAAGATTCCTTGAATATAAGGTCAAAGAGCGATCGCTACAAGTTTTTCCAGGACTGGCGATTGCTCTTTGTTATTTAGTATGTCTATATTTTAGCGCTAGATTTTTAACGATGTTAAGTAACTAGCGCGAAGATTTTAACGCTAGAATAATGGTATGAATTAGCGCATGGGAGAAATATTCGTGTCACGAGTTGCAGAACTGCGTAAGCAGAAAGATTTGACTCAGCGCCAGCTTGCTGATTTAGTTGGCGTTGACCCTTCGACAATCCGTAATTGGGAGCGAGACAGAGGGGGTACAGAAACTTTTGCAAAGCTTGCCAAGCTTTGTGAAGTGTTGGGTTGCCAGCCTGCTGATCTATTTAAGATTCAAAAGATTGGCGAAGATGACTAGAGACTATATTTATTGCGGTTCTAGCAATCGGCTACTCCCAAATAGATCACTTAATTGCGAAGTTGATTACAAAAGGCGATCGCTTCTCTTCAAGACGCTACGCGAACGCCCTTACGTAACTACTCATAGCAGTGAAAATCTATCTTCAATCGAGTTTGAGCAAATGCCACTGAGCTAAAAGGGTGGAATTATGGCTAAACCACCTTCTAAACGCAAAAAATCCACCTCTGCTGCTTCTGATAATTCAAAAACACTCCCTAACTTTGCAAACGAGGATATCTCCCAGCAAGTAGATCCAGCTACAGCAACAATTACAGTTAGCGCCGTTGAAGTAACTGAGTTGACCCAAGAGGAGCAAAGCGATCGCCTGCACTTGGAGAGGAAAGTGGAACAGGCGTTTTTTGAGGCGGGGAAGGCATTAATGGAATTACGGGATCGCAAGTTATATCGCTCTACTCACAAAACTTTTGAGGAGTATTGCCGTGATCGCTTTGGCCATAATCGTCGCCAGTCTTATCTTCTAATGGATGCAGCAGTAATATTTGATAACTTAGAGCAAAAATGTGATCGTTCCGATCACATTTTGCCGACTAATGAGTGGCAAATCAGGCCACTGTCCAAGCTTGCCCCGGACATTCAGCCCGAAGCATGGGAGCAAGCTGTAGAGTCTGCCAACGGAAAAGTACCATCTCATCGCATCGTCAAAGATGCGGTGCAGCGAATAATGGAACGTACTCAAGTACCCAACACCTACCAGCTAGGCGAAGTATGCCAAATCCTTGCAAAGGACAACCCCGAACTCAGAGGCAAGGGTGGCTGTTGGGGCATAATCAACCATGTGGGCCAATTCAGTTGCACCATCAAAACCTGGGATGGAGAGTATACAGTTGGGTTGCAGCACCTCAAATCTTACAGTTACCTGCCTTCCGAGTGTGAGGAGATGCAGGTAATTTGCGATCGCATCAATCGTGTGTATTCGAGTGGGCTAGAGGAGTCGGTGCAGAGGTTTTTGGAGTCGTTGGGCAAGCTGAATCGCGCTTATTTGACAGGGTTGGAAGAAAAAGTGCTGAGTCTCTTAGAGTCGGAAATTACACATAAGGAAGCCTGGGGATAAGGCAGGAATTTATGCGAATAATTAAGTTATCGTCAATGAAGTCTGCTGTTCAAGCCGAGTTTGTAAATCTACAATCAGGTTTTCTCCACTGCGTCGCGCTGACCATAAACCAGAATACTGCAAACCTATATTCCACTCTCCTTGCATATAATCTTCATTTTCTGAAACTATGCCTGTATATCTAACTAATACAGGTGAGGTAACTAAATAACGCTTAGTAAAACTGACACTGCGCCCAATTACCTCGCCATTGACCTGAGCTTCTCCTAAATAGTTGTCATCCAAAATGGAACCACTGAAAGTATTTCCACTCTGAACAAAAGTTGCTTCAAAGCGACTAAGGATGTCATCTTGCCAATAAGTTCCTAACCAATTACCGCTAAGGTCTGCCATATTGTTTCTTAGTAAAGATGTCTATGCGCTCACTCGAATTGAGTAATTGACGCGGCAGGTAATTATAATCGCTATTGTTAAGCTGAAGCTGTCAATCACGCAATTGTATCGATATTATCGCTGTTGAGCATTGTAGTAAACCCTAGTAAAATACGACGGTACAAAGAGGAAGGTAGCGGTAGTATTCATTGGCGAACCATTACTAAGAAGGGCAGAGATTAGCAACAAGCATACTATCACGCTTGATTTTTGGAGTGAGGGCGATCGCTTGGCCAAGTTGTCGAAGTACATTCCTAAGCATCGGTGAGAGGTATGACTTACATCCGACAGGAATTAACACAGTGGTTGAACAAGTAGCTGTTACTAGCAGCTATCAGGGAAAGGGAGGAATATATGGAAAAATCCGCACGCGAGGAAGTGGCATTGGCAATGGTGGATCTGTTCGCTTCCGTCGATGCAGATCGCTTTTATGTAACGCTGACGGATATCCAGGGCAGCAAAATCCGCTTCCGCCCGAACCAGATGTTACAGGAAGTCAGGCACAAAATCCCCCAATCCTTGCAACTCGCCCAATCCGAGCGGCACAATATTATCCTTCGCCTCCGTGTTTCCGATAAAAGCGTATTTCTTGTGCCGCTGGATGACTTGAAAACCGGGCAGCTACTAAAAGTGGAGCAAGCCGCCCTCTTTAGCATTGAAACCAGCCCAGGTAATTTCCAGGCATGGCTGGCGATCGCTTCCGGCAGTAATAATCGATGAGAAACACATAGCCGGCAGTTTGCGCCGTGCTATCGGTGCTGATATGAGCGCCAGCGGTGCCACCCGTATCGCCGGCAGTCGAAACTATAAAGAAAAGTACCAGCCCGACTAGCCCCTAATCGCCATGACCGAATGGCACTAAGAAAAGGGAAAATCGTTGAGGTAGCAGGGGTGCAGAGGAGCGGAGGAGCAGGGGAGAAAGAAGAAGTTTTAAGCATTGCGTTCGGATATTTAGAAATTCTCCTCTGCGCCCCTGCCCCCCTGCTCCTCTGCAATCCTTACGCTGCATACCCTTCAGCTTAACTTAGTGCCATTCCGCCATGACCCAAAGCAGCCCAGGACGGGTGATAACGATACAGCAGCTTAAAGAAATGGCGCTTCTTTCCCTCCCTGCCCCTATTCCTAAGCCCATCCCCCGCTATGCCTGGACACCAAAAAAGCCGGGATGCTTTCCCGATTATGGCAAGTGCCTGCAAAACGCCCCTGCCAATACCAACGGCGATGCGCCGGACACCAGCCGCGCCGATTTCACCTGGTGTATGATCGCGCTTGACTGGGGCTGGAGCATGGAAGAGACCGCTGCCCAGCTCTTGCTGGAACGCATAGATAGCACAAAACGCCACCGGAATATGCAACGATACGCGGACATGACCGTCCACAGCGCTGCAATCGCCTTAGAGCACAACCGCTCGCGTGGAAAATAGAGATGCTGTTTCAGGAAATAGAAAAAGCCAAGTAAATGAAATGCCTACGTAATATTTGACCCTTTCGTGACCTTTTACCCACCTGAGCGAGTCCTATAAGAGTAGTTAATGTAGCTTTTTTTGCATTAATTAGGTTATAACAGCTTATCAGCTGCTCTTATCTTGCATTATCAGTAAGGCAGGGGCAGAAATCTTGGCATTGTTGCAAAGATTTAAAAATGGCATTTTTTCATATTTCTGGTTGAGGGGAGACTACAACTTTTGAGAGACGATTTTGGTCTAAAATCAATTTTTACAACAGCACACTTGAACATCAGTCAGCGAAAGTTGTACGTTCAGTTCTGCGATAAGGGAGGAGGATATATCTAATACTTCCTCTTTAACCTACCTCAGTATCCCCACTTACATTTTGTTGAGAGACACAGAAAGCAAACACAGAAATGGCCACAACCAGAAAAGCAAAAGAAGTTAAAGAAGAACCGTTAGAAAAACAGCTCTGGAAGGCCGCTGACAAGCTTCGCAAAAATATTGACGCGGCTGAATATAAGCATGTAGTGCTAGGCTTGATCTTCCTCAAATATATTTCCGATGCCTTCGAGGAAATGTTCACCAAACTGGCAAAGGGTGAGGGCGAGTATGCCGGAGCCGACCCGGAGGATAAGGACGAATACAAGGCTGAAAACATTTTCTTTGTACCGGCAGAAGCACGCTGGTCGTTTTTGCAGGATAACGCAAAACAACCCGATATTGGCACGTTGGTTGACGGGGCAATGGATGCTATTGAAATGGAAAATCCCTCACTTCGGGGCGTTTTGCCCAAGGTGTTTGCGCGGCAGAACCTTGACCCTACGAGTTTAGGCGGGTTAATTGATCTGGTAGGCAATATTGCCCTGGGCGATGCCAAGGCTCGCAGCGCCGATGTGCTGGGGCATGTGTTTGAGTATTTTCTCGGCGAGTTTGCCCTGGCCGAAGGCAAGCAGGGCGGACAGTTCTATACACCGCGCAGCATTGTGGAATTGCTGGTGGCCATGCTGGAGCCTTATAAAGGGCGTGTATTTGACCCTTGCTGCGGTTCGGGCGGAATGTTCGTGCAGTCAGAAAAGTTTGTGGCTGAACATCAGGGGCGGATTAACGATATCTCTATCTACGGACAGGAAAGCAACCAGACCACCTGGCGGCTGGCGAAGATGAACCTTGCCATTCGCGGCATCGACAGTTCGCAGGTGAAATGGAACAATGAAGGTTCGTTTCTCAATGATGCCCATAAGGATTTGAAGGCTGATTTTGTGATTGCCAATCCGCCCTTCAATGACAGCGACTGGAGCGGTGATCTGCTGCGGGGGGATGGGCGCTGGCAGTATGGTGCGCCACCAACAGGCAATGCAAACTTTGCCTGGTTGCAGCATTTTGTCTATCATCTGGCTCCCACGGGCAGGGCGAAGGCCGCAGCAATGAAGAACTGGAAACTACTATCCGTCAGGTGATCGATCAGGCATTGGTGTCAGAGCAGGTGATTGATGTTTTTGACGCAGCAGGCATCAAGAAACCAGATATTTCTATCCTGTCCGATGAATTTCTGGCGGAGCTAAAGGGGTATGAACATAAAAATATTGCCCTGGAGACACTGAAAAAACTGCTTAACGACGAACTGAAGGTTCGCGCCAAAAAGAATCTGGTGCAGAGTAAAACTCTGATGGAAATGCTGGAGAACGCCATCAAAAAATACCAGAACAAGATTCTCACCGCCGCCGAGATCATGGAAGAGCTGATCCGCATCAGTAAGGAGATAGTTGCTTCCGATGCAGAAGCCCAGGATATGGGGCTGTCAGAGTATGAATATGCCTTCTATACCGCTGTGGCGAACAACAACAGTGCCCGCGAGCTGATGCAGCAGGACAAGCTGCGCGAACTTGCTGTGATACTTACCCAGAAAATCCGTGAAAATGCCACGATTGACTGGACTATCAAGGAAAGTGTACGGGCAAAACTGAAAGTCATTGTGAAGCGTACCCTACGACAGTACGGCTACCCGCCGGACATGCAGTTGCTGGCAACGGAAACGGTGCTGAAGCAAGCGGAGATGATTGCCAGCGGGCTGGCAGGCTGATTACAAAGGTTATACCCTTTTCTGGATTTCAAGCGTTGATATTTGGCTAATTCCCGCTCTGCCGCTTCTAGCGTTGCATGGGGCGTAATTTTCGTTTGTCCCGCTCTGCCGATTCGTCCCCACTGGCGTATCAGGCATGGATTGCCAAATAAATCAGTCTGTATGTCCAGGCGGTAGAAGCGGAATAAATTCTTGGCGGGGTCGGTTTTATACAGGGTAATGTCATTCATAGTTCTAATGCTCCTGCGGCAGGTATCCAGCGGTACAGGGTCGGGACAGAGATACCCAGATTCCTGGCCACCTCTTTGGGCGGTATGCCACTTGCAAGCAGTTTCTTGGCAGCTTCCAGCTTGCTTTCGTTCATTTTGCGCTTTCGTCCGCCTTTACGCCCAAGTTGGCGGGCACCTTCCAGACCTGCTTTGGTGCTAAAAATAATGTCATTAACTCCTGCTTATTGCGAAGGTTTTAGGTGATCGCTTTGAGGCTTAAAAAATAATCAAACGCGAAATCCTGATTTTTTCGTTGGTTCTCAACCTTCGTTGTGATCAAGAGTAATTTAGATGCGTTTGCCCTGGGGTTACAGCCAAGGAGGGTTACTGTGTCAATACGTAAGAATAAATACCTAAAAAACAATCTATTATCGGCATACACCACAAATTCTTGTAGGTGTTATAATTATTTGCCGCCATTGGACTATCTACCTAGACCTATTAATTAACATCCACTTAACAACATGCGATACATGCTAAACTCAAAAGCTCAATTATTGTAGTAACGTTTGTAATTGTTATATTACGATAGTGGGTGCAAAAGTATTATTCTCACCATAAAACTTGAAAGCTTCTGCGTTATTACGTAAATTAATACTTAAAGGAAAATGTGAATGTGGGCAGATCGAGAGTCAGAGATTGATTATTTAAATTTTGGTGAAGTTTCTGAATTAGCGGTTGATATACTGACTGCACCAGAGATGCTACCAGTCTCATTAGGTATCTTTGGTAACTGGGGTGCAGGAAAATCTTCTTTACTTAAGCTCATTGAGAAAGATTTGAAAAATTTAAATGGAGAAGAGTCTAAATATATACTTGTCAATTTTGATGCTTGGTTATACCAAGGCTACGATGATGCTCGTGTAGCAATTCTTGAGGTAATCGCCACTAAACTAAATGATGCGGTCAAAGACAATAAAACTTTGCTACAAAAGACACAAGGCCTCTTAGCGCGAGTCAACATATTTCGCGTTATGGGATTCGTTGCAGAAGGTGTTGCGTTAGCTCACGGCGTACCGACTGGAGGACTGCTTGCTCGAGGAATTAGCTCAGGTGAAAAATTCTTAGACGCATTTAAAGGTGAGAAGACACCAACAGAAAACGAGTATAAAGAAATAACAAAAGAAGCAGAAGAAGCAAAAAAAGCTACCTCGGAAATCCTAAAAGATGTTCCAAAAATTACACCGCCTCAACAAATTGCAGCTTTTCGTCAAGAATATAGTGAAATACTCACGGAACTTGGAAAAACCCTAGTTGTAATTATTGATAATCTTGATCGATGTTTACCAGCTAATACTATTCATACGTTAGAAGCTATACGCTTATTCCTGTTTCTCCCAAATACTGCATTTATTATTGCAGCGGATGAAGACATGATTAGAGGTGCGGTTGCTGATTACTTTAAGGGCACAAGCGATCGCCACCAGATTGATTACATTGACAAACTCATACAGATGCCTATTCGAGTACCCAAAGTTGGGATTCGTGAGATAAGGGCTTATTTATTTAGGTGATTTCTAGGAAAGAATTTACCAATGGAGGTAAAATGTACCCTTGA